>DASZVM010000344.1:0-4958 GCA_035547295.1 Puia sp.
CATTACAATTCAAATGTTTGTGCGCATAACTATTATCCAGATGGCCGCATTTGAAACACTGGCTGTCCGCCCTGGCAAAATCCTGGGAAATTTTATATATTCGAAAATTGCATGGCATTTAAACCTCTCCGATACTCCAAAACGGCGACGTATAGTATACTTTTAAGTTTACTTATTGTCTCCTGTGCGAAAGAAGAACAGACAGGCCTGCCGGAATCAAAAAAAGAGAACGGATCACCGTCCAAAGGTAATATGGCAGCCGACACATTGCCGTCAGTCGAATTTCGAAAGAACTACCATGATTTTAATGAATTTAAAAAGATCGCGGATTCCGGTTCACTGGGAATTTCCAGTCCCGTTTATTTCTTTAAGCGCATCACCTTTCTGAACGATACGTTCTGTATGCGGAATTTCATCCGGGCGCCGATGTACTTTAAGAACGATGTTACATTCGCCGGGTGCGTATTTCAGCCGGACACATTACCTGATGAGGTAAGATTCTTTGCGCTTGTATTCGACTCTTCCGTACATTTTCAGTCCCGCAGCATAAGGTCTGAATTCCGGTTTGCCCATTGTACTTTCCATAAGGACATATCTTTTTTATTCGACTGGAGCGATACGATAAGAAAAAACATGTTCTTTGTTTCCTGCCGTTTTGATAAAAATGTAGTTTTTGAGAACTGGTCCTACATCAGCGACGAGCGTATAAAACAACCCGTCTTCGCAAAAGATCTCTATTTTGAAAATAATACCTTTAACGGGAATGTAGACCTTTCCCGTTTTACATTCATGGGAGATATCAATTTTCAGAGCTGTATCCTGCCGGATACGATAAATTTTATCGGCGCTACCATAAAAGGCAGTATAAACATCACTCCAAACAGCGAAAAAAAGGTCAATATATTGATCGGCGATAATTTCCCCATACAGGACCTCAAGTGCGGATTTTCCAATTACCATTTGATATTCGATACGGCCGTATCTGAAAGCAGTAAAGAATATTTTTTAAGACAGGCGCTGGAGGCGCAAAAAAAGGCAGGAACTTCCATAGACATCCAGGCGGCGGATATCGCACTAAAGGACCATTTGGCATCCAGGGGAGATATTTTACTGACCTTACAGAAGCATCTTTGGAATTATGGGTATGATAAGACCCTACTCTTAAAATGGATGTTATCCTGCTTTTTGATCTTCTATATCCTCAACCTCTTCCTTTTCAAGACCCTGATCCGGCAAGTATATACCATCCCCAAATTGCAGCTTGCCTATGAGAACCTGAAAGGGTTTAAGAACAGAAGGGCGCGGTTGTACAAAATGCCGCTGATCGTATTTCTCTATAGCTGTATCATCTTCTTTGGATGGAAGTTGGACACCGACAGGTTTTCCTTTAAGCATCTCTTTCTTTCTATTTACATTTTCTTATTTTACTTATTTGGGTTCGTATTATTATTTTACTTTGTTGGTCTGATCCTGACAAAGTAAAGTTTGGTTAACTTCGAAGTTCAGATGTCCTTATATATCACATCGCTCAACTCGGGCAGCAACGGCAACTGCTATTACATCGGCAACGACAGGGAAGCTATCCTCATCGATGCCGGGCTCTCCTGTCGTGAGACGGAAAAACGTATGCGCAGGCTGGGGCTTTCCTTTGATCTCGTAAAGGCCATCTTTGTCTCCCATGAGCATGATGATCACATCAAGGGTATTCCCATCATTGCAAAAAAGTATCAGCTGCCCGTATACATCACAGCCGGCACGCTTGAAAATGGCTCCCTCGACCTGGAAGCTCACCTTATACATCATTTCACCGCCTATACGCCCCTGACTATCGGCACCCTGCGGGTAACCGCCTTTCCCAAGTTCCATGATGCGGCCGACCCCCATAGCTTTGTCATCAGCCATGAGACTGTCAGCCCCGGGGAAGAGGGGACCGTCAGGGTTTCCACCGTCGTAGGCGTATTCACCGATATCGGCGCTCCCTGCGAGCATCTCATCAGGCATTTCCGGCAATGTCATGCCGCCTTCCTGGAGGCCAATTACGATGAGGAGATGCTGGACAAGGGCAGCTATCCTTTCCATTTGAAACGGCGTATCCGCGGAGGCCAGGGGCACCTATCCAACAGACAGGCGCTGGAGCTTTTCCTGGCCCATCGTCCTTCTTTTATGAGCCATTTGTTCTTATCGCACCTTTCTCAGAATAATAATGATCCTGACAGGGTGCAGGACCTTTTCAACGGTCAGGCCAGCGGAGTACGTGTCGTGCTTGCCCCCCGGTGGGAAGAGACCGCCGTATATACCATCGAGGGAAAAGAGGGGGACGTGGCGCTGCCCTGGGTGGAGACTGCGGTTATCCGGCAGGAGGCGGCAATAGCTGCGATCCGCGAGATCTCCGCTGAAGTCGGCAAGTCCTCCCTTGAAGTCCGCAAGACCCTCGCCGGCAAGTCTCCCAAAAAGCAGGGGTCTGATCCCCGGCAGATGTCGTTGTTCTAGGCCACCCGTGCCACCGACTTCCGGAACTCAGACGGGCTTACTCCCTTGTATTTCTTAAACAATCTGTTGAGATGACTGGCATCCGTAAATCCCAGCTCATGGACGATCTCATTTACCTGCATGTCCGTGTATTGCAGCCGCGTCTCGATCAGCCTCATCTTATAGTTGACGATATATTGCTGCAGGCTTTCACCCACCTGGGTCTTGAAATATTCGCTTACATAAGTAGGACTGATGTTGAATTGCGCGGCTATTTTCTCTGCTTTCAATTGCTCCGGGCTGTAAATATTCTGATGGATATATGTCAGCAGATCGATGGAGGGGATGAGTTTGCCCTTTATTGCCGGAGGTGTCATCAGCGTAATGTTCCGTGCTGTTATGGCTATGATGGTGTTTATAAGATGCCGTATCACGTCATCCCTGTCCGGCTGCTGATTGACGTGCTCCCGTATCAAGGCTTCCACCAGGGCCCGGATCAGGGGCTTGTCCGTTCTGTTATGGACGATGCAGCCGGGCAAATGGTTATGGTTGAGGAAGATGAACTCCAGTTTCTGTATCAGCTCCCTGCTTTGTGTCTTTAGGAAGCTGTCGTTGAAGCGTATAAAGAAGAACTTTGTTTCCTTATGTATTTCAAAACCATGCGTGTCCTGTGGGAATATCAGGAATAATTTATCCGCTTTGTATGGCAATGTGTGCTTGTTGATGCTTTGCATCCCTTTTCCCTCCAGGATAAACACCATCTCGAAGAAAGTATGTTTGTGCTCTTTTACGGCATAGTCCTTTACCTGCAGGTATTCTATCTCAAAAGGCTGATATATGTTCTTTATTTCCATTCCTGTGATTTTACAAATCAATCCAATCTTTATACAAATGCAGCGGAAGTTTTGTTCTCATCTTTGTTCCAGTAAAAATAAAAACAATGAATCACATCGCATTTTTGCTTTTAAGGCTTGCCATTGGCGCCAGCATGTTCGGACATGGCCTGGTACGGCTGCCAAAGCTCAACGGTTTTAGCCATTGGATGGTAGGGCAGTTTGAGAAGTCCATGCTGCCATCGTCATTGGTGACGCCTTTTAGCTATGTTCTGCCTATCCTTGAATTTCTTATTGGTCTTTTTCTGCTGGCCGGCTTGTTCACCAGGGCATCGCTGATAGCCGGCGGCCTGGTCATGTTTGTGCTTATCCTGGGAACTACGCTCATCGAGAACTGGGATGCGATCACTTCCCAGTTGATACATGCTATCTTTTTTGCCATATTGCTGCAGTTTATAGATAGTAATAGCTGGGCGTTGGATAAGCTGTTGAAGAAGTAATTTCACCCTTCGATTATTCCGTTTGACCGCGGCATCCGCAATGTCGCGGTCTTTTTTGCATCTAATAGAGAAAAATGTTCCTTATGTTACAAACACTCTCAAGATGCAAGGCTCACCTGCTTTTCTGCTTTCTCCCGTTGATCGCCCTCAGTTGCCAAAAATCAGGCGATAGTAAAGTCTATCGCATCAATGGATCGATGACCCTCGATGGCTGGCATCGTACTTATCTCTTAAACCTTCCTCCCGATTATTACGACACCTCGGGGTTTGCCCTCGTAGTAGCGCTCCACGGCTTTGGCGGCAGCGCTGCAGAAATGGAACATGATTACGGTATCACCGGCAAAGCCAACACGGCACATTTCATCGTCGTCTATCCCGAAGGGTTGCCCAGCAGCGGGCCCTTGCATCTCCGGACATGGAATACAGGCCGCTGCTGCGGATTTTCACAGGCAGTCCAGGCGGACGACGTAACATTTATCAGGACGCTCATCGACAACCTGACCGGAAAATATCACATCGACCCAAAGAAAGTATATGTCACAGGCATGTCCAACGGCGCCATGATGACATACACGCTTGCCTGTGAATTATCCGACAGGATCGCTGCCATAGCTCCTGTCAGCGGCACTATCATGATGTCGGAGCCATGCACCCCTGCACGGGCGGTCCCCATCCTGCATATACATTCCATGCTGGACACAAAGGTTCCTTTCGACGGTGGCTATGGCCTGGGCGGTTATTATTTTACCCCTGTGGACTCCACGCTGGGCGTTTGGGCCATCAACGACTCGTGCAATACACCGCCTCAAACAATAGTGGATAATGGGCATTACAGACAGACGGAATGGAAAAGCGCATCCGGTATGCCGGCTATCGATCTGTACGAAACCTACGATGGCGGGCATTCCTGGCCGGGAGGGCTCAAACCCAGGGATCAGGCAGACCCTCCGTCCACGGCTTTTAATGCTACCGACCTGATATGGGAGTTCTTTCAGCGGTGTACGCTGCCATGACCGGCGGCAAAAAGCAAGTTCCGGATTGGCCTTCCCGCGGCTTTGGCATAGCTTTGCCGTTCCGTTATGTCCGACAAGCTCACCAACTACTACAGGATCGAAAAGGCTCTCAGTTTCCTCACGGAGAATTTCAGACAGCAGCC
>DASZVM010000345.1:0-7119 GCA_035547295.1 Puia sp.
TGATGCCTGCGATATATTCCGCCTGTGCAGTGGCCGGATTTTGTGTAACTCCTAGCCCTCGTTCATAAGCTTCCGCTTTGAGGAAATGCACTTCTGCGGAATTCATGATAAATTCCGGGATATAATATTGATCGCGGATCAGGTAATAATTGAAAGAGGAGAACAGGGAATTGTCCTTATTATTGATCGTCACGTCCCGAACACTGGTATTGTAAGGATTTGCATTATCCGGGGAGTTGCTGCCGATGACATAAGGGGCCCAGTTGCCGGCCTGGTTGGTCTCGGCAAAAATAAGCGCCCGGGGATCGAATATACTGGCAGTGGAAGTGCCATCCGCTACCATATACCAGAAAGTGGAGCTGATACGCATGAATTTATGGGAAGAAAAAGACCAGGGTCTGACCCAGAGCGCATCTCCTGCAGATGTATTTGGTAGAAGAGTGGGTGACATTCCTACATCGGCGCCGTCGGTGATCAAAGGATAGCTGCCATTCAACGCGTCGGCGATGATCGGTGTAGCCTTCGAAGGATCCTTCTCTACCATCTGCATAGCATAACGAAGCCTGAGCGAATTGGCAAATGCCAGCCATTTATTCATGTTTCCTCCGAAAAGAGTTTCCGAGCTGCTGATAGAAAGAGGGCTGGTGGTAGTGATATTGGTTACAGCCCATTTCAAGTCGGTCAGCAGTGAATCGTAAATAAGCTGCTGCGCGTCGAATTTCGGTCTGTACCTGGCTGCATCCCCTGTATAGGCCTGTCCGGCCTCGAAATAGGGTATATCGCCGAACTGGTCGGTGACGCGAAATGTCTTATAGGCTCTCAGGATGTACACGATGGCCTGTATATTTTGCAGATCCTGCTTTTCTCCCTTAGAAGCATTTATCTTATCCAAGGCCAGATTAAGATCCTGCAAGGTGGAATAATAGTCGTTCCAGATATCCTGCGCTCCGTTGGCCAGTATATAGCCGGAGTTTCCACTGGTGGCAGCCAGTTGGGTAACAGGATAATACCAATCGTTATGTACGGAAACCTGTTCCTGACCTCTCAGAAATAAGGTGCTGAGCGCACCATTTATCAGAGGTCCGATGGAAATGTCGCTTGGGAGACCGGGTGTAGTATTGATAGTCTGGAAGTTCTTTGTACAGGAAGAGAAAAGAACGATTACCAGTCCTATTTTATAAAGAGCTATTTTTTTTCTATTTAACATATAAGCGCAATTAAATCAGTAAATAATTGATTGACCCATGAGGGATCCCTGGTTAAAAAGAAAGCCTTACCTGGAAACCCAGCGAGCGAAAGCTGGGCAGGGATGCGAACTCAAGTCCCTGTGCATTGCCTACGCCATTGGTCCCTTCCGGATTCACGTTGTCGGGTAATGAACTATATATGTAAAACAAGTCTCTGCCTACCAATGAAAGCGATGCAGTCTGAAAGACCTTCGATTTTTTTACAAGTTTGTCAGGCAGGGCATAATTGATGGATATCTCGCGCATTTTGAACCAGGTGTCTTTCAGAACGGTGTTCTTGTCGATCCAGTCGCTGCCCATGATGCTGCTGCTGCTCCATACGCCGTATTGCATGTACTTGTAATAATAGTGTACCACGTTGGTATTTATCGTCCCGTTGGCGAAAACACCCGGCAGGATAACGCCCCAGTTCGTTTGGGTATTATTGGGGGTCGTATAGGCTAATCCGCCGCCGTCTCTTTCCTTCAACGTCTCAGGAGCCAGGCCCTGCTGCATCATAGTAGCATAGGTCCCTGACCAGATCTGTCCGCCCACTTTGCAATCGACCAGCGTACTGATGGATAACCCTCCTTTGAATGTAAATGTGTTGGTAATGCCACCTCTGAACTTAGGTGTTGTATTCCCGATAGGAACAGGGGTAGAAGTCGCCTGGTAAAGGGTGCCGTTCATGGCTGCATTTCCGAAAGGGGCTGTGATGAGAATGGGTAGGCCTGTCTTTTGATCATACACATGATCGTAGCCATATATCGTTCCGAACTGATCACCTACCTTCACCGAAATAAGAGGGCCGTGAGATCCGCCGTCGTTCCATATACTAGCCAGGTCGACTTTGGTGGCCCCCTGCGCCAGTGAAAGCAGACGATTGCTGTAATGCGATGCATTCAACGAAATATCCCATTTGAAGCCGGGCTTGTCCACAGCCTTTATATTCAGTATCCCTTCTATCCCTGAGTTTTCCAGTACGCCCGTGTTGATAACGATGCCGCTAACACCGGAGCTGATGGGCAGAGGAGAATTAAGTATCTGGTTCTTGGACCGTCCGCGAAAATATCGCAGATCCAGGTTGATCCTGTTCCTTAAAAAACCAAGGACGACTCCGAAATCCGCCGTTTGGTTTATAGCTGGCTTATAATTTGTTGCCGGTAAGGAATTCGGAAGCTGCGCGGTAGTCTGACCTCCGAAAGAACCGATAGTAAAGTTATAATTCACCTGGTAAGGCTGAGGGTCTGTCGCGGCTTCCGCCCAGGCGGCCCTGATCTTGCCAAAACTCAGCACAGCAGGGTCTATATGAAGGGCATCGGAAAATATGAAACTGCCGGCAAAGGAGGGAAAGAAATAGGACCATTGGCCTTTGGGCAAGGCGGAAGACCAGTCATTCCTGCCGGTGACATCCAGGTAAAGAAAATCCTTGTAAGATAAATTCAGGAAGCTGTATACTGAATTCATTTTCTTTTGCAGTATACTCTCTACCGGAGCGGCCGGGTTCCCTATATAGGTTCCTGCATTCAGTGAATAGGCATTGGGGAATGCCCAGGTGGAGTTGGTAGCCAGTATCCCACTTTGGTTCCTCTGGTATATCGTCGCTCCAACGGAGAATTTCGCGTTGATATCTGTCTTCGCTATATTCTCTTTATGCAATGTACCTATAAAATCGAAGTTCGAAGCGGTACCGCTTTCCGTGCCATGAGCATAAGAGCCTTTCAGACCGATGGCATCCGTTGGAGTATTCCTTGTTACCAGCTCATTGTTATTATTGTCAATACCTGCTCTGAATAAAAAATCAAGAAAATCCGTAGCTTCATAGTTCAATTGAACGGCGCCCAGCAATTTTCTGCGATATTGCCAGGTATTATTTTGCATTATATTCCATACGGTAAAGCCTCCATTACCTATCCAGGGGAAGCCGCTGAGGGGGTTTTGTGAACCATCGGCATTCTTATACATGGTGATGTCTTCTCCTTTGTAATCCCTCCCTGCGTTGTAAAGGAGCCTTTTTTGCCACGAATTGGCATCATCGTTACCCAGTTGAGGAGCATTTAGGTACTTATTGACAAAATAGGAGGTAGTGACCTGGAGATTCAACCGGCTACTGAGTTTCATATTCGCACCCAGGTTAAATGTGTTTTGGTCATAGTTACTATTGGGTAGGACCGCTGAATTATCCAGCCGGGTATAGGATGCGCGGATCGTGCCCCAATCATTTCCCCCTGACACAGATATTGTATGGGTAGCCTGCATACCATTCTTATATAGTAGTTTGATATTACCCGGCTGGGGAACATCCGGTCTTTCCACACCATCCCACCACTTGATCATTGTGCCATCCATTTTAGGTCCCCAGGAACTGCCTGAACCCGGCCAGCTGACCTGGTCCCATGTATTCTGACCATAGGGGCCGGTCCCTGTCTTGGGATCGACAAATAATTGGTTCCATCCATCCGTCAGCATGGGCTTGCCCCCGGCATCCGTTTGCCAGGCGGGAGGGTCCAGGGAAACCATGCCGCCGGCCCCATATTCATTCTGCATTTTTAAGAAATGGTAGGGTTGAACGGATTTGTAGCCAAAGTTATAATCGATACCCAGCCCTTGTCTTCTGGCTCCTTTTTTGGTAGTGATAAGGATCACTCCGTTAGCTCCTTTGCCTCCATACAATGCAGCGGCAGTGGGGCCTTTTAATACACTAATATTTTCGATATCCTGGGGATTGATGAGATTGATCGGGCTACCCCAGTCTTTTGGAGCGCTTGCATCCTTTGAATTGGAATTTGAAAATAATGCGCTGCCGGTAGGGCTTGTAAGCGCGTTATATGGCTCGGAGGCATCATTTGATAAAGGCATACCATCCACGATGATCAGCGGCTGATTATCGCCGGTGATCTGGTTATTGCCGCCAATGACGATCCGGGTACTGCCACCGTCCACTCCATTGGGGTTGGTGATATTGACACCGGCCATTTTACCGCTCAAAGCATTGATCACGTTGGGAGCATTGGAGCGCGCCACTTCAGAGCCTTTGATCTGTTCCTGCGAATAGCCGATGGCTCTTTTTGTCCTGGATATACCCAGCGCCGTCACCACCACATCGTTCAGGGAGTTGTCGGATTTCACCATGGTGACATTTATCACAGGGGTTGCACCAACCGTGATCCTTACGGTCTGAAATCCTATAAAGGAAAATACCAGGACCTCTCCTTCATTTGCCTCCATCCGGAAATGTCCTTTTTCATCGGTGACCGTACCTCTTGAGCTGCCTGCCACCGTCACGCTCACGCCGGGCAGCGGTGTGTTGTCTCCTGATAAGACCGTACCGGTGATGAGCTTGAATATTTCATTCGTTATTTCTTCTTTTGAAAGGCGATCTGCCAGCTGGTCTTTTCTTTTTTTGAGGACGATCTGTCTGCCGATGGCTTCGTAAGAGATATCCAGGGGCCCAAATATCCTGGAAAGAACATCGCCCAGCCTTTCTTCATTTGCGATCACGGTGATCTTCCTGTTCCCGGGCAGGATACGACTGTTGTAGGTGAACCCTACTTCCGCGGAAGTAGTGATCGTTCTCAATACAGTCTTTATTTCCTTGGAGGAGAGATTGAGAGAGATCCTTTTATCGAGGACCTCCTGGCCGTCTGCTGTTCCGGCAAAGCAATAACTCATGCAGCTCAGGGCCAGGAAAACATGTAGAAGTGTTACTCTCATAATGAATAAAACAGCTTGTTTTGGTTTTCCGTTTTTGTTCATAACTTTACTAGGTTTTGTCAATTCTTGAAAAAAGTGTGGCAAAAGCTTCCCTTTTTCATCGTCTTAACGCGTGATGAAAGGGATCAGAATTCGATGGTGGTGTTGCAGCACCACCATTTTTAAATTCCGGTGAGTTCTTATTCTAGTGGGAGTTTACAGATATAATCATGCGTAGTCGTTTGGTTAATAATATAGTTCTTTATCTATATCAAGCAGTCTACTCTTTACAGGGCTTGCCATCAATGAGCACACCATTTTCCGAGAGGGTGTAGGTGGCCCCGATGGCCTCGCAAATGATCTTTAATTTTTCCTCGAATGTTTCATCCGCCAGCGAGGTCGTCACTATACAAGACGAAAAGGTTTTTTTGTCATAGTGCATGGGGATGCCATAGGCCTTCTCCAGTGTCTGGAATATTTCAACCACGGGCACTTCTTCAAAACTGAGTGGTATGGATGGAGGTACGGACTCCAGCCTGGGCAGGGCCACATTATCCTGGGAGGCCTGGATAAGGTCATGTGTTCCCATTCTATACAGTCCTCCCTGGTTGGTTCCCAGTATCAGGGGCTCATGCGAGGGGTTGGTCTTTTTTGATACGGCAACCTTTCCAGACCTTACCAGAACGGTGACATCTCCGTTTTCCTTATTGGTAGCAACATTGAAGCTCGTGCCCAGCACGCGTACAACCAGGTCCTTTGTATAGACATTAAACGGCCGGACGGCATCAGGCGCTACTTCAAAAAAGGCGTTCCCTTCCAGATATATCTCTCTTTTATCTTTTTTTAAGAAGGCGGCGTGCCGGATACTGGCGCCGGGTTGCAGGATCACCCGTGAGCCATCTACCAGCCAGACCTCCTGGTTGTGGTCGGTTTGATTGGTCCTTTGAAGGTCTTCCTTCACCAGCAAGGTGGCTACCTGCTGTATGACCGGCACGGTCGTAGCCCTTTTTTCGGGCAGCGCGTATCTTATAGCAGCGACCCCCACTGCCAGGGCGAGAAGGCAGGCTGCGGCCCAATACCAGAACTTCCGGACAAGGCGCCGGGTATTTAAATGGATGGTTTCTTCAGCGCCGGCCGGCTGTTCTGTAAGCTTTTCCTGTACTGCTTTCCATATATCTTCCGCCAGTTGCAACGCCTCCCCTGGTTTTTCCGTACCTGCGAGCTCCAGCGCCAGCTCACGGGCTCGTTTTAATAAGTCGGGTCTTCCGGGATGCTGTTCCACCCATTGTTGCCAATGCGCAGTCGAATCTTTGTCCGGAGAATATACCCATTGAACGAATTGATCGTCACGCAATAAATCCCATACTTGCTGGTCTAAATTTTTCACGGAAAATGCTTGAAAATGATAAAATCGGCTCCTCTCTCAGGGAGATGTATCGGACCGGGGGTTTATACTCAAAAAAAGGGAGGTCTTTTTCAGGCGCGGTCCAGAAAGAGGAAAATGATCGCCAGAACGGGTATCTTCATTTGCTGTTTCAGACGGGAAAGCGCGTTGTACAGGAGGTTGCTGACGGACTGGTAGTTCATGTCCATCAACCTGGCGATCTGCTGGTGTGTAAGTCCCTGGTAAAAGCGAAGTTGGATAATTTCCTGTTGCCGTAAAGTAAGGCTGCCGATGGCTGTTTTCAGCAGGGTCTGAAAGGATTCATGTATCTCTTTTTCGACGATGCTGGTCTCTACGGGGTCTTCGCTCAGCATGCCGGCATCCTGTTCCTCAAACTGCCGGATCCCTGTCAGCAGGTGCCGGTGCTTCTCCAGCCGGATCAATTTATACCGGAGGGCCTTTAACAGGTAAAATCGCACGGAATCGGTGTCGGCAAGGCCTTTCCGTGAATTCCAAAGCTCCACGAAAAGCTCCTGTATCTGGTCCTTTAGTTGATCCCGGTCAGGGTAAAGCTTGACTCCGTAGGCGATCAGCGGGATGATGTGCTTTTGGTAAAGCATGGCAAAAGCATCCTTATCGTCATTTTTGAATTTCCGCCAGAGCAAAGCATCGTCGTCATGCGATAGCTGCATGATTGAAAGTAGTCATTTTTTCTGGAATTTCTGGATTGCGTGCCGGGTGAACGGGCTGAGTACGAGCCGTCCGCTGACGGCGGCTCTTTCGGGGAGCAGATGGTCCCAGTGTTCCGTACCTTTC
>DASZVM010000346.1:0-4343 GCA_035547295.1 Puia sp.
GTTTAATGAATACAGGATATTTCGCATGCTTAAAGTTAACGTTTTCCGGCATGCGCTGCTCTCTTAAAACAGGATCACCGTTTGAATTCAAATTGAAGCAGCAGGACCAGGGCCAGTAAAAAACTTACAATAGCCAGGATAAGAAAGAACCGGATAACCCATCTCCTGTTGCGGGAAACATTCATGGTGCAAGTATTGGATGCTGGAATTATTTCACCCGGGCAAAGGCAACGCCCTTGATAGCATCAGATCTCCCGTTACATGTATCCTTTGTCGGCATCAGGCTCAGCTTGTCGCCGGCAATGGTGTAACCGTAAACCCCTATCGTGCCGTTTTCACAGGGACTTCCGCCGCTGAGCTTGGTAATGGTCAATGACTTGCCGGCCGGATTATCCTGGTAAAGCATTATTTCCGTCTTCTCGCTGCTGTCAGTAAAGAACACCCGCAGCGTATCCTTTCCGAATTGCCAGAGTACAGGACGCAGATCAGGAATGCTCACCTGGCCGCTCCATTTTGTATTGATCAGCTGGGCTTTTGCTCCTAAAAGGGCAAAGCAGAAAATTGCGGTTGTGATAAATACTTTTTTCATAACAATAAATTTTCCCTAAATATCGGATGGCAGCATGCCCGTCACCAGAGGTCATCGACAAACGCCCTCTGCTGATCGTCAAAAATTGGGATTACCAGCTAAGTACGGCTGTCAGCCATGCTTTGTCCTGTTTAAAGGATATACGTGCATGGATGGCCGCGGCCAGACCGGCTGCTATCTGCAGCCCCAGCCCGGAGCCTTTGCTGTCTACCTGCTTGTTTTGGATACGCAGGTTCAGTTCTTCGGCGCCCGTGTCCGCCCCCGGATTGGAAATATAGATATGACCTTCATCTGCCGCCACGGTAATAATACCGCCGGCAGCAGTGTACTTGACGGCATTTTGTAAAAGGTTCCGGAAAATGACGGAAAGGAAGTTTTCATCCGTGATCCGTACCATCGAGGCAGGCACAAGGTTGTCCAGTCTTATCCCCTTGTCCTCCATGGATTGCCGCAGGGAATTGATCTCTTTTTCCAATACGGCGTTTAGATCCACCTGTACAGGCTGGGGCGTGAAGTGCTCCATCTGGCTTTTGCTCCATAGGAGCAGGTCCTCCATCGTCTCCAGCACATTTTCCGACGCGAGCCGAAGCCGCTCCTCATGACGTTGACGGGCATCCACATCCAGTATGTCGGGGCGTGCTTTCTGCAATTGCAGCAGCGTTACAATACGGCTGACAGGCGCCCGCAGGTCGTGACCGATGATGCCAAAAAGACGGGCCTTGGTGTCATTGGCCAGGATCAGCTGGTCATTGGTAACAGCCAGTTTCCGGTATAAAAAGAAAAGGGTCAGCGCAAAAAGCCCTAATATGATCAGTCCCCCGATAAGCAGCATGCGCATTTGCCGGCCACTTTGCAATGCCATGGCCTTCAGCCTGTTGTCCTTATCAAGGGCTGTGATCCGCAACTCTTTTGCATGGGTCTCATAGCGTATCTCCTGGTCCGCAAAGTTCCGGGAGCTTTTTTCTTTTGTCAGGGTATCCAGCTGGGCCGCATATTGCTTATAAAAAGACAATGCCTCGCCGGCGTTGCCCGCCCCCTGCTGTGCAAGGGCCATGAACTGCAGGATATCCTTGTATTGCTCCTTGCTGAATTGCCTGGCGGCAGGTATGGCCTGTTCCAGTGAAGCAATGGCCCGGCCATAGTTCCCCGTCTCCTCGGCATACCTTCCATCCATCATATGCGCCTGGTACAGCAGCAACGGAGACTTGCTGCGCTCAGCCAGGGTATTCGCCTTGGTGACGTATGGCAACGCCTGGCCATACTGATGTTGCTTGATATAATACTGGGCGATGTTCAGGTCCGCGGACACTGTTTCGGAAGGTACGGTAGGGCTATTGGCGGTGCGTTGCTCCAGCAGTTTGTCGTAGTACAGCGATGAGTCGATCTGTCCCGTCAGGGTATATACCTCCACCAGCGAGCTGAGATAGCGGATGGCCAGCAGGGGGGACACATCCATATACGGACGCCCTTCATTCAATATCCCAAGACTTTTATCCACCTGGTCCGCATCCTGGTAGACCTTGAAAAGCAGATAGCACTGGATGGCATAATCCCCCTTCAGCTTTTTGCTGGTGGTGGTATCCACCTGCTTTTTCCGGATGGCAAGGCTCCTCAATATATAATCCTGCGCGGTTGTATAATAGGATCGCTGGCGGTAATAGCTGCCAAGGGCGGAGTACCCGTCCTGCAGGACGCTTTCATCGCGACAGGTATCCAGGACAGACTGGAGGATGCTCTTACAGCTATCCGTCCTTGCTTCCTCCTGTAGCTGATAATTCACCGGTATCAATGCGGCACAGGCATTGGTGATCAGTAAGGCCGAATGGGTCTTTTCCGCTGCATGAAGGCTTGTATAGAAATAATATTGAGCGCTGTCGAATTTCACCTGGTAGTAATAGCCCAGTCCGGCAAAGTAGGCAAACCGGGCGCGGTCGGGCGCATCGGTCCCGGGCGTCAGCGTCAGACCCTGTAGCGCCACCCGCTGCAGATCTTTATAATTGGCGCCGGGGGCAGCTCCCTTTGCGGGAGCGCCGTTCCGCAGGCGGTCGCAATCCTGCAGCAGCGCGCTGATCCTGTCCGGATCGCTCATGCTCGCCGTACGCTGGCTCCAGGTGTTTTGTACAAACAGAAAATACAACAGACATACTGCTGAGAGTAGCTTTCTCTTCATGAACAATATGTTTTATTATAAAAAGGCCGCTGTCATGTGTTTGTACAATTTACCAACGGGCAAAAGGGTCTCTCCTACCTGCACCTTGTTGCCCTGAACAGCCCGGACCTTATCCCGCTGAACGATAAAGCTCCGGTGGATACGGATAAACTTTTCCGAAGGCAGCTTTTCATACATGCCCGTAAGCGTACCCAATACAAGATAAGCACGTGATATAGTGACGATACGCGTATAATCCTTCATGGCTTCCAGGTACAGGATGTCCTGCAGCAACACCTTATTTCTGTCATATCCTTCTTTTACGACGATATAGTCCGATGCATGGCCCGTTTCGAAGGCGCCCGCTTTCACACGAAGCTCAAAAAAATCATAAAGACGGGTGGCGCATCTGGCAAACCTCACCGGATCCAGGGGTTTTAATATATAGTCGAACGCTTCCATCTCATAGCCTTCCAAAGCAAAATCCGGATGAGAGGTGATAAATACAGGCGCCGGGACCTCTCCAGACAAACACCGGATAAGGTCAAGACCATTCATGCCCGGCATTTCGATGTCGGCAAAAACGATGTCAGGTCTGCATTGACGGATAAGCTCAAAAGCTTCCACCGGGTGGGTGCATGCCGCTATCTTGTGGAAGAAAGGAAATTTTTCCGCCTGCGTTTCAATAGCCAATCTGTCGATGTCATCATCGTCGACGATCAGGTATTTGAGGCTGTTATCCATGGAGCGGCCGCTTTTAATAGCAGCATATTCTCTTTGTAATGTAACGATTAAATCTCATCCGTAATGTTAACGCCCCGAAAGCCGGTGCAAAGCCGGTCATTTGGTCCGGGCCCCGGAGAGTAAACTGCCCAGCATACCTTCATCCGACAGTTGGTACCCGGAGGGGATGCGAAAAAGCGATGCCGGCATGCTTTTTACCTCTGCCTTCAGCAGTTCCATGGTCATCGAATATCCCTTGTCGCCGGTGGTCATCTTCACCAAATATCCTGTACAGCCCGCCTTATCCAGGGCAGACAGCATACCCGGCGTGATCTTGCTCATATTCACCAACTGCTTGTAGAGGCTGTATCCCGGTACCGCCGTGCTCGTCCAGGTATCCATACTTGTCCGGCTGAGCCGGCTATTGCCGGTGAGGCGCGCATGCATGCAACGATAGCCTGCTACCGTCTCCTCTCCTATCTTCGTGGCCGTATATTCATGCCCGCTGTTATTGATCAGCGCCGTATCGATGACGTTGAGCGAATAGGTCTTTGCCGTTCCGTTCAGGTTCATGGAATATCGTGGCAACGCTATCCGGCCCAGGATGATCATTTTATCCGTTTGCACTCCCGGAACAGGGATGCGCATTTCAACACGTCCTTCTCCGCTGTTGGTAAACCAGGTCGTATTCGTGTCCCTGATGGTACCTTTTGATTTCGTCACCATGGTCATGAGGGTCTGGTAACAGACACCGCTGCCCCCTTGTGCCGTCATAAAGGCCTTGATGGCCGCCGCCGAATCCGCGGGTGATACTCCCCCTCCGCCGGTGAGGTTCCGCAGCGCTTTCATCGTGATGTCCGCCGCGGAAGTATCGTTGGGGTT
>DASZVM010000347.1:0-2172 GCA_035547295.1 Puia sp.
CAGCAGGAAAATACTATCACCTGGATCAGCCCTGGGACGAGCTCGTGAACAGGGACGGTCTTTTTGCCTATCTTGAAAAAACGGCAGCTTCCGGAAAAGAGCTGCCGGCGGGTCAAGACAAGGACTGGCTGGAAAAAGGTATACTTCCTCCCATCGGATCACAGGAAGTATGGGCGGCAGGCGTGACCTATCTGCGCAGCCGCAATGCCAGGATGGAGGAATCGCAGGAGTCGGGCGGAGCCACCTTTTACGACAAGGTGTACGACGCGGAGAGACCTGAGCTGTTTTTCAAATCCCTCCCTCATCGTGTAGCCGCGCATGGAGAGCATGTCTATATACGGAGGGATTCCAAATGGAACGTGCCGGAGCCCGAGCTGACGCTGTTTATCAATTCCAAGGGAGATATACAAGGATATACCGTGGGGAATGATATGAGCTCGAGGGACATCGAGGGAGAGAACCCCCTCTATCTGCCCCAGGCGAAAGTATATGAAAGAAGCGCGGCGCTGGGCCCCTGTCTTTTTGTGCCGAAAGAGCCTATCCCTCTCAGCTCCGTTATACGGATGACGATCACCCGGGAGGGAAAGAAAGTGTATGAAGGGGAAGTGCCGGTGAGCCAGATGAAGAGAGGTCTTAAGGAGCTGGCGGGCTGGCTGTATCGTGAGACGGATTTTGCGAACGGCTGTTTTCTGATGACGGGTACCTGCCTGGTGCCGCCCAATGAATTCACCCTGCAGGAAAAGGACAGGGTCGACATCAGCATCGATGGCGTAGGCGTATTGACCAATTATATTCTTTATAAGCCCGTGAAATAGTGAGACTATTCCCATCTATCGACTGGCAGGAAGTCCAGAACAGGATGGCGGATGATGATCAGGAAGCCTTGCGGCTCCTGTACGATCATTATAACAAGCGCCTGTTCGAGCTGGCCTATGCCATCGTCCGCAGTAAGGAAATGGCTGAGGAGGTGGTAGGGGATGTCTTTATACAGGTGTGGCAGAAACGCAGGCGGATCCGCACGGTGGAGAATTTTGCCTTCTATCTTTATGTAATGACCCGTAATGGCAGCCGCAGCTATCTCCGCAAATACGGGCATAAGAAATTCCTCGGCCTGGATGATCCGGCCCTTCCGCTGTACCAGATAGATGTAAGCCCTGAAGACCTGATGATATCAGGCGAAATGCTGCAAAGCATCAACCGGGCCATCAATGACCTGCCTTCCCAATGCCGGCTGATATTCAAGCTGGTGAAGGAGGATGGGCTTAAATACAGGGAAGTAGCCGAATTGCTGCATCTCAGCGTCAAGACGGTGGAAAACCAGATGGGCATCGCCCTGAAGAAGATACATGCAGCCCTGCATGCATACCGGTCGCATCCGGCAAAATAAATTTTTATTAAGTCCTTTGGGGGTAACGGCCTCATTCCCGCGTTTTGATGAATATAAACCAATCCCATTGAGATATGTCTGTGGACAGGTACTGGATATTACTTGGAAAAAAGGCGGCCGGCGAAGCGACACAGGAAGAGCTGGAAGAGCTGAGAACCATGCTGGAAGGCAGGGATGAGGAGGCATTTGCCCGGGATGTGCTGGACAAGGTATGGGTCGCTCCCCTGGAGCCTGTGCCGGAGACCTTTCCTCACCGGAATGTGTGGCGCCGGGTGCAAAAGAGCATCTATGCGGAGCAGGACCGGGCCGGAAGAGGGCGTCTTTTCAGGATAGCGGCAGCATTGGCGGCTGCCGCGGCTGTCCTGCTGGCAGTGGTCATGTCCGGCATTTTCTCCCCGGCGCGTAAAAACAAACCTTCTCCTGCCGAAGCGCCCGCGTTGAACCAGGTGTTTACCCAACCGGGCTCAAAAACAAAGGTGGCATTGCCGGACGGGACGCTGGTGTGGCTCAATGCCAACAGCCAGCTGACCTATGAGAATAAGACCTTTGGCATGGAAGAGCGTACCGTAACGCTTACGGGGGAGGCGTTTTTCGATGTGACAAAAAATGAGAAGCTCCCTTTTATCATCCACACTAGGGATATGACGATCCGGGTGCTGGGAACGGCTTTTACCGTACGGGCCTATCCAAAGGACAGGACAGCAGAGACGGCGCTGATACGGGGGCTGGTAGAGATCACCACCCGGCGTGATCCCGAGCGGAAGATCGAATTAAAACCCAACGAA
>DASZVM010000348.1:0-6123 GCA_035547295.1 Puia sp.
GGGCACCATACCTTTCATGGCCCCATCACCCACCGTACTGATCTCACCCTCATCCTTCCGCTCCTCCTCCGACGCCCCGGCATCCACCGTCGCCAAAGGCAGCCGTACCGTAAAGACACTGCCCCGGCCCGGTTCGCTTTCCACATCTATCGAACCTCCATGCATCCGGACAAACTCCTTCGTAATGGAAAGCCCGATGCCGCTTCCCTGGTTGAGCACCGCATCAGCCGAAGCGCCTTGAAAAAATCGATCGAAGATCTTCGCCTTTTTATCCGGCGAAATGCCGATGCCCGTATCCATCACCTTTATGGACACCCAACATATTCCTGCATCAGCCGGATCATCCAATGCATGCAGCGCAAGCGTTATCTTCCCTCCTTCCAGGGTGAACTTGAACGCATTCGAAAGCAGGTTGAACAATATCCGCTCTATCTTATCCCTGTCGAACAACGCAAACATCTGACCGATATCGGTCTCAAACCTGAATTGTATGCGCTTTCGCTCCGACATATCCATAAAAGAATGACCGATCTCCTTTACAAAAGCGACAAGCTCGCCTTCCGACAGCTGCAGCTTAAGCTCCTGCTCCTCCATTTTCCGGAAATCCAGCAGCTGGTTCACCAGGTTCAACAGTCTCCTCGCATTCCTCCTGATCATTTGCAGCTTATCCGGGGATCGCCCCGCCTGACGCTGCTCGGATAACAGCTGATCCACAGGCCCCATGATCAGAGAGATAGGCGTCCTGAATTCATGGCTGAGGTTCGTAAGGAACTTCAACTTCATCCGGTCCAGTTCCTGCACGCGCCTCACCTCCTGCCTTTCCCGCTCCAGCTCGAACTTCCGTCTTAATCTCGAAAGCCCCCTATGCCTGCTGTATAGCAAAAGCCCTCCCGCCGCCAGTACATAAAATATATACGCATACACGGTCCTCCAGAAAGGCGGCCTGACAAAGATCCTGACAGACGTGTCCCCGGAGCTCCATACGCCGTCATTATTGCATGCCTTCACCCGGAAAATATATTCCCCCGGGTCCAGGTTCGTATAATAGGCCGTATTCGATGAACCCGTATAGTTCCAATCCTTGTCGAAGCCTTCCAGCTTATACGCATACTGATTTTGCTTCGGCAGCGTATAGTTCAAAGCAACAAAGCTCAATGCAAAATTCTGCTTATAGGAAAGCTGGATCTTCCCCGCAACTGAGATCTGCTCCCTGATAGGCGATTCCTTGCCCGGGACAACTGATTTATTCGCCACCTGAAGGTCCGTCAGGATCACTGCCGGCACATTCCGGTTCGTCGTAAGATCCGCCGGATTAAAATAATTGAAGCCCTGAAGCCCCCCAAAGAACAATTCCCCATCCGTGCTGCGGATCCCCGCCCCACGCGTAAAATTATTGTCCTGCAGTCCATTGTAATGGGTGTAATTCCGAAAGGTCCTTGCCCCTGCGTCATAGCTGCTGAGACCAGAATTGGTGCTCACCCATATCCGCCCCCGGGCATCTTCCACTACCTGATAGATCGAGGTATTCTGCAGCCCGTCCTTTTCCGAGAAACTCGTGAACTGTCCGCTCTTTTTGTCGAATACGCTCAACCCGCCCCCGTAAGTCCCTATCCATATCCGGCCCTTGCTGTCGGACAGCAAAGCGCATATCTTATCGTTGGGCAGCTGACTGTTATTTTGACCATATACCGTGAATTTGCCGCTCGAAGGACGATATATCGCCAGCCCGCTGCCATACGATCCTATCCAGATATCCCCTTCCTTGTCCTCCTCGATCGCCCTGATATATCCGTTCACCGGCAACAGAACGTCGCCGGCCCCCTTTGGCCTCGGCGTAAACCTGGCGATAACCTTGTTATCCCGTAAAACATTCACCCCTTGCCCATTGGTGCCCAGCCATACCTGCCCCTTGCCGTCTTCCATGATACAGTAAAAATCGTTCGCGCTCAGATCGTTTATCCCCGGTCCCATCATCATGTGCCGGACCTTTCCCGTAACGGGGTCCAGGATGATTAACCCATTCCCATAAGTACCTATATATAATTGACGGTTCCGGGTCACTTTTAATGCCAGCACCGCAAGAGAAACCGGTGCCTTACCCTGAGACAGCAGGCTGACCGGCCCGAGCCGCTCTGTTTTGCGGTCGAAATCATAAAGCCCTCCGCCATCCGTTCCTACCCATACATGATCCTTATCACGCTCGGCAAACGAAGTGACGATGGACGTCCTCGTTCCATTGTCATGAAAGGCATCGCCAAGCTTCACATTGAACAGGTTGAGGTTCTTATCATATTTATTGATCCCGCCCCGGTAAGTCCCGAACCAGTATATTCCCTCTTTATCGATATAAATACTTTTGATCGCCTTGCTTGTCAGACTATGGATATTCCCCTCCTCGGGCATATACCCCACGGAATGCCCCGTCCGTGGGTCCAAAACATGGAGACCTTCCATCGTCCCGATCCACAACATCCCGTCCTTATCCGCCGCAATGGCATTGATGGCCCCTCCGCCCAGCACCGCATCCTTATCACCCGTTGGCTTATAGCGAACAAAACCGCTTTCATCCGGCAGCATCATACACAACCCTCCCTCCGTCCCCACCCATAGATTACCTGCCTTATCCTCGCCTAGCGCCTTCACACGGTCATCCATCAGGCTGAACGCATTCCTGCCGTCATGCCTGAATTGTCTGAAAGAATGAGTAGCCTTTTCATAAAGGAAAAGACCTTTGTCCGACCCCGCCCACATCCTGCGCCGGCTATCTTCAAAAACACAGAAAAAGGTCATTTTATTCAGCGCACCGCCGGCCTGTGCGGCAAGGACCTTGGAAAAATGATGGGTCGAAGGCTCCAGCACAAAAAGTGTCTCGAACTGGGCTATCCATATCTTCCCCTCCTCATCGCTGCAGATGCTCCTGATAACGGCATTGGGATACAAACCGCCCGCGCCTTCCGCACCGGGATAGCTTACCCACCGGTCCAGTTGCCGGTCATACCGGCTCACCGCCCCTCCGCTGGTGCCCACCCACAAATTGCCCGACCTGTCTTCATGCAGCGCAAGGATCTCGTTGGCCCGGAGACTCGACGAATCGCTCTGCCGATGACGATAGACCGTAAAATTCGTTCCGTCGAATTTGTTCAACCCGTCATCCGTGGCAAACCACATCAACCCATACCTGTCCTTTAAAATAGCATTTACCGAATTCGATAAGAAACCGTCCCGCGAGGTCAGTGAAGTGAAATTGATATGGGAAGACTGGCCCTGCCCCGCGATCGCCGGTTGCAGCAGGAATAACACCAGTATATACTTCCTTATTCTCATAAGAGCGCAATCCCCGACAATATAATCGATTTATCATAAATCTAAACAAATGTGCTATAAATTTCAACAAACCAAGCATATCTAACTTACTGACACATATATCTTTGTCAGACACATGATGAAATCCTGCTAACGATGCAAATAAGTTCCGCAATGGTCGGCCCGATAAAGACCAATGTGCTGCTGGTCGATCACGATAGGGTGGAATTGGACACCCTTTCAAAATATTTGGGGGACACAAGCCGTCTGTTCACGGCAAAAAATGGAAGCGCCGCGGTAAAGATGATCGAGTCTTACCCCATTCATTTGATTATCAGCAATATAAATTTGATCGACACAGATGGGAGCGAGCTTTGCTCCCGACTGAAGACCTCCTCCTCTTATTCATATATCCCCGTTATCCTGCTCATCGACGGACATACCGTCTCATCCAGGATAAAATGTCTCGAATCCGGGGCGGATGCATATATCGAAAGACCTTTTTCCCGGGAATATCTGAATGCGCAGATCAAAAATCTCATTGTGAACAGAGCAAGAATAAAAGACTATTTTGCCAGCTCCCGGATTGCTCATACCGACACAATGACTGGCTCGAAAGAAAATAGGATCTTCTTGAATAAACTGAATCATCATATATCCGAAAATCTCCCGGATATCCGGCTGAATGTCGACATGCTGGCCCGGCTGATGAACATGAGCCGCCCCACGCTTTACCGGAAAATTAAATGCATCTCCGATCTCACGCCCAACGAGCTGATAAATGTCGCAAGGCTGAACAAAGCCGCCGAGCTCATATCCACCAGCGGCCACAAAATATCGGAGGTCGCAAAAATGGTCGGGTTCAACTCCCGAAGCAATTTCGGCAAAGCATTCATCAAACGATTTAATGTCACTCCGGCAAAATACCAGCACTACCGGCGGTCCCTGGCAGATATTAATTCGTAATTTGGCCATCCATGCCACGGCGCCTCATGCCATCCTACACACCAAAGCACTTCACCGAAAACAACGCAGCGGGAATATGCTCCGAAGGATGCATTACCTCCACGATCAGCTCCCGCACCCAGACAAGTTCCGGCCATTCTATGGTATCGAAGGATTGATAATTGCCTTTTTTCTCATACAGCACCCTGCCTTCGCCGTCCAGCAGCCTGTAGTCCCTTGCGCAAAAAGGCATCACCCGCTCAGGATGCCCCATCAGCACAGACTCCATGGGATGGTCATAGTCCGTATCGAACCCGAGGATCACCTTCCGCAGGGCCCTGGGCGAATCCCATGCGATCCTCAGCCTTGGATATTCATCCTCCGGGGCTGCTACCCAGGCATTGGGTCCGCTGGTGGGCCGGCCGACGCCATTGGCGATATTCACTGCAGGAAAGCACGACAGGCCGGCATCCAGCCGCATGGCAATGTTCTGCCCCCCTGGCCTCCTCCGGGGACACCAGAACTCGAAGCTCTCCACACCCATGCCTTCCGGAGGCTGCTGCGCACCGTAATTGGACACGGCCTTGTTGATCCCGTTGTAGACGGACAGCAGCCCGGTGACCCGCATGCGGCTGCCCCTCACCGAAACACGGTCGTTCTTCATCAGGCAGATAAAGACGTACTGCGGCTGCCCGACACCGGCAGCGAAAGAAAGCGTCACCTCGTTGCAACCCTGGTGCAGCTGTACCCGCTGCTTCTCCAGCACCTTGTCGGGCGTATAGTTGCCGGGCCGGCTGCTGACACGCAGCTCCACGTCCAGCGCCGTAGCTTCACCGGCGCGGAAGGACAGCTGTATGACAGGCAATTTCCCCGTTACAGGCAGCAGTTGCGCGGCAGACTGGTCCAGGCGGATCCATTCCCCGTCGAAAGGCAGCTGCTGCAGCCGCAGCTCGCTGCTCGCGGAGATGCGGGCTTCCTGCACAAAGTCCTCCCCATCCCGCGGGACCACATGCGGGATATAATGACCGCTGCGCAAAAGAGCCAGCTGCAGCTGCTCCATACGGTCCGCCGCCAGCAGGTCACGGGGCAGCAGCCCCTCCCGCGAACAAAGCACGGCGGCCATACCGGCAGCCTGGCCCGTCACGGCACAGGTTGCCATTACCCGCGACGACCCGAAAGCGACATGCGAAGCGCTGATGATACGCCCCGCCAGGAACAGGTTGGATATATTCTTGCTGTACAGGCACCGGTAAGGCAGCTGGTAAACCCCCTTCGTATGATATTGCGTACACCCGGGCTCGACGCTGAACACCCCGTCCGCGGGATGCAGGTCCAACGCCCAGCCGCCGAATGCGACGGCATCGGCATGCCGCCGCTGCTCCACGATATCCTGCTGACACAGGATGTGGTCCCCTTCAAAACGCCGGCTCTCCCGCTTGCCGGGGATCATGCCCACCCATTCCAGCGTGAGCGTATCCACACCCGCATACTCACCGGAATTCTTGATATGGTCCCATACCCCGTACACCACCTTCCACAGCTCCCACTTGATCGCCTCGGTGTCATGCACGGTATCCAGCCTGCCGCCATATTCGATCCACCACAGCCGGCAGCCGTCCTCACCCACCCTGAAATTACGGTACCGCGGTATCGCCTGCTTGATATCTTTCAACGCATAGGACGGCGCCACGAACGTGACAGGCCGCCCCGTATCCTTCGTATAGAAATAAAGGGAATGTCCCAGCAGCTCGCCGTACTCCCTGACCGAAGCGAACCCTTCCCCGAAATCCTCCTTCCCTTCAGCGCCCATCCGGAACGCGGCCCCGGAAAGGAAGCCGACGATGCCGTCCCCCGAGCTGTCGATATACAGGGGCG
>DASZVM010000349.1:0-4552 GCA_035547295.1 Puia sp.
TGAGTCGGATTGAAAAAGTTTTCCCTCTTTATAGATAAAGGAAAGCGTACTGTCATAATAAAAAGCCGCACTATCCCATTTCCTCATAGCCGCATAGCACTCCCCGATATTATCCAGGTTGCATTGCTGGTAGGCAAATGAACGAAAGTCGGGCCTGCAGGCGGCGAATTGATGAAACGCCAGCTCGAAAAGATCACGGGCATCCGGGAAATGCCCGGCCCTGTAGCTGGCCATGGCCACCCGTTGAGTGTATTCAGCCATCGTACAGCTATCCCCAAGGTCCCTGATGGCCCCCAGCCCCTTACGATAGAAAATGAAAGCGTTTTCATAGTCGTTTTGCAGCTGGTAAGTCTCCGCTTTGTCGATAAGACACTTGGCGTACTGGCGGGGATAACGGCGCTGCTCCTCTTCGCCGGACAGCAGCAGCAGACCACTGTCCAGGTATCGCATGGCATTCCCAAGATCATGCGCCTGGTAAAAATAATATTGGCCCCTGTAATCCAGGTGGCGGAGACGGTCCAGCACCCCGGGCGAGGGGAAATGGCTGTATACAGAGTCGACAAATTGAAAAGACTGGTCGCGGGGGAGGTTCATGCTATCCACCCGGCGGAAAATGCTGTCAAAATAGGCTGGATGGTCCGGAGGAAGTGAGGATAGCCTGTCACAACCCATCAGCACCACTACCAAAATAGCAACCAGACCCCATCTGAAAGAAACAATATCAGAGCTTAGACCAGGCATACAAAAGAACACAAAACGTAAAATATAAACCGTTTAGTATGAAGATCCCAACGTAATTTTGCCAACTTCAAAATACCCGCTTTTGACACTCATTGCAATAGTCCTGATCAGCTTCATCGCCACCCTGGTCCGCTCAACATTCGGCTTTGGCGAATCCCTGATCGCAGTCCCCCTTTTTGTGCTCTTTATACCCCTGGATACCGCCGTCCCTCTCTCAGTCCTCATGTCTGTCCTCGTAGCCCTGATCGTCGTCATCCAGGACCACCGGCAGATCCACCTGCAAAGCGCAAAATGGCTCATCCTCTATGCCTTCCTGGGCATCCCCATAGGACTGGGCATATTGATATATGGGAATGAGCACTGGGTAAAGATCATCCTGGGCATGCTGATCATCGCCTACAGCACCTACCAGATACTGGCAAAAGATAGCTTGCACCTGAAGCACGACAGCCGCTTCTGGCTCTTTATCTGTGGATTCTTATCCGGCGTTCTGGGCGGAGCATATGGCATCAACGGCCCCCCGCTGGTAGTATACGGCAACATGAGAAGATGGAGTCCCCAACATTTCAGGGCTACCCTGCAGGCCTATTTTCTACCCGCCAGTCTGGTCGGGATCATCGGCTACACTGCAAAAGGTCTATTGGACAAACCCGTGATGGAATATTTCCTGGTATGCCTGCCGGCCATGCTGCCCGCTATTTTTTTAGGAAGATATCTCAACCACAGGCTTAAAGGCGATTCTTTTTTTAACTATGCATACTGGGGACTGATCCTCATCGGCGCATTGCTGATCATCTTTACTGTTTTCCCCCGTTATCATTGATACAATCCCGGATGATCCTGTCATAAACCCCACGAGCATCATTGTATGCACTCCCCGCAGCCGCACGTTCCTCCGGCCGGATATTCCCCTGCTTCATATTCCAGCATTGATCCACCGCCTTCCGGCACCATTCCGCGCTTTTAAGCTCCCTGATAGGCCTGCCATTGACAAGGACAAAGACTGGATTCGTATGCGAGCTGGGATAGATCCTTAATGCGATCCACGAAGAATGATGGATCACATGGTCAAAAGCTACCTCTTTCCATTGACCGTCCGCCGCAATATCCGTCGAATCAGCCGCCTCCCCGTTTATGATCAGCTCTACCCTGACTTTCCGGGATGTCCCGATCCGTGCCCGCTCGATATTCCAATAAGGCTGCTCCGTCAACGGACGCTGAGCGATAGCAGCGCCTTTTGCATCCTGTTCCTCAGATAGGTTGGCAATTACCCTGGCCTTGATCTTTACGGTCGCCTCTTTACCGAGGTCCACCTTGCTGTCATGCGTCCCCGCTTCGATATCGTTTACGGTATAATCGATGATATGCGAAGCCCCGTCCGAAACATAGGAGCGCCCCTTTTTAATGGCATCGACATAACCGTCATAGCTAAGACCTCCTTCAGGCTTGAAATAGCTCCTGGCCATCCCCACCCGTTCGTCAAATATGCAGGGAAAATCGGTTTCTCCGCTGAGACGGGTGGTAAACCCGCAGTTGAGCGTATGATACCACATGTTCAGCTCCCAGGGCGCTGGTGTATCACCGGCACTGTAAAAATCCACCAGCTTTTTTGTTACCGTGACAATGTACTCATTGGCGCCGATGCCATCCATTTTAGGAGTTACATAATTCAATAACTGCCGGGTCGGGGTCATCGGCTCGAGCCCCCAGCCGGAATGCGCATAGCCCACCACCGCATCCTGCGATTTAGCCCAGCTTAGGACAGGCAGGGTCCAGCTGGGCCACTCTTCGATCTTTTGCGTTCCCGGATAGTCATCTTCCTTTAACCGCAACAGCACGACATGCCCCGCATGTGAAGAAGGGAACCCCGATACTTCGACATCGTTTCGCATGATATTGCTCGTTGTCGACAAAGGATCGTCATGCCCCGTAAAAAAAGTTTTCTGATGGTACCAGCTCGGCCCCCAGGCCAGCACCGCGGCTACATTCAGGTTTTCCCCAAGCTCCTGTCTCCACATGTCCATCGGCTTTACCCCTTCCTCCGGGCTGTCGTAATGACTGCAGCCGGCCGCATGCACATGATGGTCCGCACAATACCACCCAAGCTTTGACATATCGACCCATCTGTCTAAATGGAAGACAGCCTTGAATTCCTTTACGCCCGCAGGCACCACCATCGTCATGGTTTGTCTCCTGTATTCCGGTCCACGCCTGAGAATGACATTATATTTTCCCGGCGGCAGCAATACATGCTCCCCATCCCCACGATAGATCTGCGGCTGAAAGAAAAAATCAGGGTACTCGTCATACGCAGCCACTCTCCGTGCCGGCAAAGGATAGATCCCCGCCAGGCTCGATCTCGATCCCCTTTGCGCCGCCGCAAGACGGAAATTTGTGTTCGCCACCGTCCGGACGCTGTCGTCAAACACATGTTCGATGCCATCGGTGATCAGCAGCGAAGCCATGGGTACCGGGGCATTATTTTCATCTTTTATATCCAGTGTAACTTTGACGGAGCGACTGCTCCTGAACAGGATGTTGATCGTATTTCTAAAGCCGATATCCTGCGTCCCCTGTCCCACATTGAACCCGATCTCCGCTTCCCGCTGCCCGGCATCCTTGCAATAGATCTGTAAAATAGCATACTCCACCCGCAGCCCGGACAAATGTGCAAGCATAGGCCGGGCCCTGTAGATCTCCATTTCAAGATAACGGTTGGCCACCTCGCCGGCCGACAGGACCTTATCTTTATTTACACTGGGATCATAGGAAGGCGCATACAACGGCGTAGCCGCATTGGGGCTTTCCACCTGCAGCTGGGCTGTAATTCCCGCGTCATTGACTATTTTCACCAGGTAGCAGACCCATCCGTTCTGTATCAGCTTGGCCGCGGCATCTCCCCTCACGACTTTTACCCTTGATTCCGGGTTGATATCGACCTCGGCCAGACAATAAGGGTCCAGTATATTTTGTATCTGCTTTGCAACCGCAGGTGTCAGTGGCCCGTGTTGCAATTTCTCCAGCCGGTCCCCGTCGATCTCCGACAAAGCGCTTCCAAGGAATGCCAGGGATTCTTTCAAACGTATAGCCTGCGCCAGCAACGGTTGCGGTTCAACCTCCGTGGCCATTTGCTCCATATTATGATTATGCCGGGCATCATGCTGACACGACGATTGCAAGGTACTCAGCAGCAGTACCACCGTAAAAGCAACCGGAATAGACACAAAATATTTCATTACACCCACCCATCTGGTTCATATAAATATAACCATTTTTTACATCATTCTTAATGCAGGTCCCGCTTTACATCCGGCCCCGAACCTCCTCTCAGCAGATCCATATCCACACCCAGATGCGCCTGCTGCACATGGTCTATATAAAATCTTACATACCCCCTCGTCGCCGCAGGCTCCGGCCGTACCCACCGCGCCCTGCGTGCATCCAGCTCCTCATCGGACACATCCAGGTGCAGCCTTCTGCCCTCCACGTCCAGCTCGATCATATCCCCATCCTGCACCAGCGCCAGCACACCCCCTACCGACGATTCAGGCGATACATGCAATATCACCGTCCCCCCGGCCGTACCGCTCATACGTCCATCCGAGATACGGACCATATCCCTGACCCCCTTTTGCAGGAGCTTCATAGGTAGATCTACGTTACCCACCTCAGGCATGCCGGGATAACCCACAGGTCCCACTCCTTTCAATACGATCACAGAGGATTCATCGATATCCAACGCAGGGTCATCGATCCGCGCATGATAATCCTCCATGCTCTCGAAGACCACCGCCCGGCCCCGGTGCTTAAG
>DASZVM010000350.1:0-3770 GCA_035547295.1 Puia sp.
AACCTCACGGTGACCCTGGACATGTATGCCAATAACTACGCAAACGTATATGTGATCCTGGATCCGCTCACCGGGGATATCATCAAGGCCAACGGACACGGTTCCCTTGTAATGACGGTAGGGACCAACGACGACCTGCGGCTCAATGGAAGATACGAGATAGACAGGGGGAACTACAACTTTACATTCCAGTCCTTTATTCGCAAGCCTTTCATTCTGAAAGAAGGGGTCGGCAACTATATCCAATGGACCGGTAATCCCTACGATGCCAATATCAATATTACGGCGACCTACCGGGCCGAGAACGTCCGTTTCAGCGATCTGGGTCTCTCGACATCCAGCGGCCTCGCCATCACAAGCGAGAACGTAAAACGCTACAGGGGAGATATCATTGTCACGGAATTACTCTCCCAACGGCTGATGTCGCCAAAAATCGACTTCCAGATCGACCTTCCACCCAATAGCCCGTTGAAAAACGACCCCGAAGCTCTCTTGCTGCTGCAAAAGATCCAGGGTGATGCAAATGAGCTGAACAAACAGGTGGCCACGCTGGTCGGGCTGAACACATTCGTTCCGCTGTCCAGCAGCACCAGCGCCTTTGACGCTCCGGGCGCCGCAACCACCGTTGTCGTCAACAGCATCTCAGGCATCCTCAGCAACTACTTCAGCCGCTGGGGATACAACCTCCTGCGCAGGATCTTCAAGGACAACAGCCTGCGGGTAAATTTCAATACAAGCTTCTACAGCGGCGCAGCCATCTCGGACCTGGATCAAAGCCGGTTGACACCGGACAGGACCAACCTGAACCTCTCCATCACTAAAAGCGTCTGGCAGGAAAAACTGACCCTTACGCTGGGCAGCGCTTTCGACATCGGTATGGGTGCCGCACAGGTACAGGCAGCATCCTTCCAGTTCCTGCCCGATATCACGGCAGAATATAAGATCACACCCGACGGAAGAGTGATCCTCTCCTTCTTTTACCGCGATTCCTATAATTATTTATCCGCTAACCGTACCCAGAACAGCTCCGGCGCAAGCATCTCCTACCGCCGGGATTTCGACAGGATAGACGAGCTGTTTAAAAAGAAAAAGAAGACGCCCCGTCCGCCAAAAAAGGATAAAAAAACTACGGATACCGCGGAAGACAGCAGTAAAACAAACAAGGATCACGATGCCGGCAACTGACCCGGGGCTATTTCAGGATCTGATGCCCCAGCTTATCCCGCTTGGTCTGGAGATATTTTTCGTTGTGAGGATTGGGATGGATCTCGATAGGTACAGTATCCACGATCTCCAAACCATAGCCCAGCAATCCAGCCCGTTTGCGGGGGTTATTGCTGATAAGACGCAATTTGGTAATACCCAGGTAGCGAAGGATCTGCGCACCTACCCCATAGTCCCGTTTGTCCATGGGGAAACCCAGGTGCAGGTTGGCCTCTACCGTATCCATACCCTCTTCCTGAAGTTTGTAAGCCCTTAGTTTATTGACCAGGCCGATACCTCGGCCCTCCTGGTTCATATATAATATGACACCCTTGCCTTCCCGCTCGACGATCTGCATGGCCTCATGCAACTGCTCGCCACAATCACAGCGCATCGAACCAAGGATATCCCCGGTAAAACAGGAGCTGTGAACCCTCACCAGCAAAGGCTCATCCTTCTTCCACTCTCCCTTTACAAGGGCCAGGTGTTCATTGGTGGTATTCTTTTCCCGGAAAGCAATGAGCTTGAAATGTCCGTATTTGGTAGGCATGTCCACCCGGACGATCTCTTCGATGAGGGAATCTATTTTCAGACGGTATTCTATCAGATCTTTGATAGACACCACTTTAAGGTCGAACTTGGCAGCTATTTCCAGCAATTCCGGCAGACGGGCCATAGTACCGTCCTCATTCATGATCTCTACCAGCACCCCGGCCGCCTCGAATCCCGCCAGCCTGGCCAGATCGATGGTGGCCTCCGTATGCCCCGCCCGGCGAAGCACACCCCCTTTTTTAGCCCTGAGAGGAAAAATATGACCGGGACGCCCCAGGTCTTCAGGACGGGTAGCCGGGTCGATCAGCGCTTTGACGGTCTTCGCCCTGTCGCTGGCGGAGATCCCCGTCGTACAACCATGCCCCAACAGATCTATAGATACAGTAAAAGGCGTCTCATGAAGCGCAGTGTTATTGTTGACCATGAGCCCCAGACCCAGCTCGTCGCAACGCCCCTCTTCCAACGGCGCACAGATAAGCCCCCGCCCATGTTTGCTCATAAAATTGATCACTTCAGGGGTCACATTCCCTGCCGCGGTGATAAAATCCCCCTCATTCTCCCTGTCCTCATCGTCCACCACGATCACCAGCTTGCCATTCTTTATATCCTCGATGGCGCTTTCGATACTTGCCAGCATTAAATATTGATTTATATACAAAGGTAACAATAAAACGATGCTTTGGTTGAAAAGGATGCCTGGAAAGGTAATTACCTGAAACTCACCATTTCCCATGGTTTTAAAAAAATTTTTCCATTAATAACGCACGTCATGCAGCCTTTTTATAGCTTTGGCTTTCTTTTAACATATTGTATCACTGCGGTCAAAAGGCCGCCTCGTCCGCTCTGATCCTCGTAGCTCGCCATTGAAAAACGCCCGATTGCAGCCAGAAGCGTTAATGATTTCTTAACGCGGTCATGAACCCCGTTAACAAACAAGAACCCTTTCTTTGCAGGCTGAAAAAATTTGACTAAAAACGACTATTTATGATAAAACGACTGTTACTATCAGCGTTCACAGTTCTTTGTGCATGTTTTGCATTTGGCCAGGTGACAACCTCCAGCATAACGGGTACCGTAAAAGATACCAAGGGTGCATTCCTGGCTGGCGCCACGATCACGGCCGTGCATGAGCCCTCCGGTACAAAATATGTCACTATCTCCCGCCAGGGCGGAGTCTTTAATGTCCCCGGCATGCGCGCGGGAGGACCGTACAAAGTGACCATCGGATACGTAGGCTACTCCGATCAGGTAGTGGAAGGATTTACCCTTGTCCTGGGCGACGCATACAACCTCAACGTAGAAATGTCCGAAAAAGCTGTAGACCTCTCCGCCGTCACAGTGACAGGCAGAAGAAGAGGAGCGCAGGACAAATCAGGGGTCAGCACCAATATCAACAGCTATCAGCTGGCAACCCTGCCCACCATTACCCGCAGCATTACGGATTTTACCCGTGTCACGCCGCAAGCCAACGGAAATAGCTTTGCCGGACGCGATGGACGTATGAACAACGTTACGGTGGATGGCGCCAACCTGAACAATAACTTTGGGCTTTCCACAGACCTGCTGCCCGGCGCAGGCAACCCCATACCCCTGGACGCTTTCCAGGAGATCAGCGTAAACATCTCTCCCTTCGATGTCAAACAATCCGGCTTCACCGGCGCAGGCATCAACGCCATCACAAAAAGCGGCACCAACACTTTCCATGGCAGTGCCTACGGCGCCTATCGCAATCAAAGCTATAATGGCACCAACGTCAATGGCTTTAAGCTTCCCAATCCCGCCAAACAAAGTAACAAGATCTATGGTCTTACCGTAGGCGGCCCTATCATCAGGAATAAGCTCTTCTTCTTTGTCAGCGGTGAGATCGAGAACAGCAAGAAACCAGGTGTCACCTATTCCCCCGACGGTGGCTCGGGCAATGGCGTCAAGTCAAATGTAAAGATCGACTCCCTGGCCAAACTGGCTAACTACCTGAAAAGCCAATATAATTTCGATCCCGGCGCTTACGACAATTT
>DASZVM010000351.1:0-4712 GCA_035547295.1 Puia sp.
TCAAGTAATTCAAGGCATTGTTCCTTGCCACTGCGTACAGCCAGGCGACGGGGTTGGAAGGCATCCCGTTCATGCCCCAGGTCTCTGCCGCGGAAAGGAAGGTATCGCTGACGATATCCTCCGCATCATCGATATGGGTGATCCCAAAGCGACTGCATAACACGGTCACCAGCTTGCCATACTCTTTCCTGTAAAGCTCCTGTATCATGAGACGTTATCCGGGGTTACCAGCGGTCTTACTTCCACCTTACCTCCTCCTTGCAGCATGGGACAGCCCTTTGCCAGCTCAACGGCCTCATCGATGTCTTCGGCGCGGATGTACATGACCCCGTTGATAAATTCCTTTATCTCCGTGTAGGGGCCATCCGTGACCACATTGCCCGGTGCGATGGTCTTTGAACCGGATATCCCCATCCGGCTGCCATTGCTGACCAACCTGTCTTTGGCGGCAATGCTCCCCATCCAGTTGCTCCAGGAGGTCAGCATTTCCTGCATCTGTGCAGGCGTGGGCTTGAATTGGTTGTCAGTGCTTGTGCGGAAGATCAATGCAAACTCTTTCATAATAATACTTTTTAATGGTGATTATATGCCCTATAAACAACTGACCATTTCCGAATAGGACACAAACTAAGAAGATTTATTTATAAATTGCCTGACCCATGCAAACACAATTCCTTTTACCGCCACCGGCCCTTGCCGCCTACGTACGTTGCAGGGTCATTCTATGGGAGCCCCGGCTGCCTGGTGATATGGTGGTACCGCTGATAGCCAACGGTCATCCCGGCATCGTTTTCCAATCCACCGGCGGGAAGGATGAGCTGTTGCTCTACGGACAAACTGTTCAGCCTGTAGAATTTAACGCCAGCGGGCACCTGGCTATCATTGCCTATTTTCTTTACCCGCCCGTCATGAAGGCTTTTTTTGGATTTGACGCAAAAGAAATGACGGATAGACGGATCGATCTCTCCCTCTATCCGCCGGCCACGGAAATGGGCCTGTTACAGCAGCTGCAGGATACGACCGTCTTAAGCACACGCTTGCAGCTGATGGATGAATATGTACAGAAGCTGGCTGTCGCCGGTCATGCCGATGTACATGATGCCGTCGCCTATGCCACCAATGCCATACAAGTGGCGGGCGGGCTGATATCTTTACAGGACCTCCAGCGCGAGCTTTGTGTCACGGAAAGGACCTTTCAGCGTCTGTTCGAATCGCACGTGGGTCTTCCTCCGAAAATATTCCGCAAGATCTGTCAGTTCGATGCCGCATTCCGGCAGCTCAACCAGGGGAAATTTTCCCGGCTGGCAGACATCGCCTATGCGCATGACTACGCGGACCCCAGTCATTTTATACGAGTATTTAAGGAGTTCACCCATCGCAGCCCCAGGGAATATCTAAAGAATATGCCGGATCTTTAGGCGACTTTTACCACGATCTTCCCCTTCGTCTTCCCCGTAGCTATTTGTTGATGCGCTTTTCCTATTTCATCAAAAGAAAAGGTTTCCGATATATGGGACCGTATTGCTCCTTTCTCCAGCAATCCGGCAATTTGCCGCTGGTCCCTGCCATTCGAGACCACGTTCTGTCTGTGGGTAAATACCCCCTTTGCCCGGGCCTTCTCTGCGATAGGGCCTTCAAAAAAGGTGAGGAGCGTGACAACCCTGCCGCCGGGTTTTACGGCATCCAGGCTCCGCTGGACATGGTCTCCTGCAATAGGGTCAAGTACCAGATCTGCATCCTTTACGTTTTCTTCAAATTTTTCTGTTGTATAATCTATGAACTCGTCCGCACCCAGCGATAGAACAAACTCCCTGTTGACGGCAGATGCAGTGCCAACAACATAAGCACCCAGGTATTTTGCTATCTGTACGGCATAATGCCCTACCCCGCCCGATGCGGCATGTATCAATATTTTTTCTCCTTTTTGCAGCTTCCCATGGGTGACCAGCGATTGCCAGGCCGTCAGGGCCGCCAGCGAGGCTGAGGCAGCTTCTTCAAAAGAGACATTGGACGGCTTTAATGCCAGCTGATCCGCAGGCGCCGTCACATATTCCGCATACCCCTTGCCATTACCGGGGAATTTTACCAAACCGAATACTTCGTCTCCTTTTTTAAAGGTCTGCACATCCCTGCCTGTCTCTGTCACCACGCCGGCCACATCCCATCCGATGATGATGTCCTCTCCTGGCTGGGGTTGCAGATAGGTCTCCATGGCCTGGCTGTACGCCCGTACAAAGTTATCCACAGGGTTGATGGATAAAGCCCTGTTCTGTATCAATACTTCACCCGGCTGCGGGTTGGGACGGGGTACTTCTTTCTTAACGAGGTTCTCGACGCCTCCGTTCTTTACAAGTGTTATTGCCTTCATAGATTTGTTATCTTTATTGTCTGACAAAGGTCTGCCGTCCGTCCGGCCCGATACTTGTACAATTTTAGGATTATCCTGTAGTTTTTTAGGTTATGCATACACAGCACTTGTTCCAACCCTTCGATATCGACTATATAGCGTCAGGCGAATGCCCTATGAAGACGCACAAGCACAGTTATTTCGAACTGATATATATCGTGTCCGGGGGAGGCACCCATCATGTAAACGGGAATGCGTTCCCTTATGGAGGGGACAACCTTTTCCTGCTCAAACCGATGGATACCCATTTTTTTGTGGTAAAGGAGTTCACCTCTTTTATGTTCATCCGGTTCAATAACATTTATCTGCAGGGCCAGATGGTAAAGGACGAGCGCAATCCCCTGGGAGAATGGATCCATAAGCTGGAATATATCTTTGAGAACCACCGGGGCGATGGCTGTATCATCCAGAACCTGCATGATAAGCCCCTGGCAAGGGCGCTGATAGAAGCGCTTCGCAGTGAATATGCTGTGGGCCAGCCGCTGCAGAAAGAGCTGGTCCAGCAGCTGATCAATACGCTGATCACACTGGTAGCAAGAAATATCAGCAGGGACTATATGGATAAAACCACGGACAATACGGCCCTGCGGATCATCAGCTATATTCATCAGAACATATACGATCCATCCAGGTTAAAGGCGGAGCATATCGCGACCCATTTCAATCTCTCTCTACATTATGTGGGGGAATATTTTAAAAAAGAGGCGGGGGAAAACCTGCAGCAGTACATTATCCATTACAAACTTTCGTTGGTGGAGGCCAGGCTGCGGCACAGCGATATGCGGCTTAATGAAATAGCGGACGAGCTGGGGTTTACGGATGAAAGCCACCTTACAAAGACGTTCAAGAAATATAAGGGGATCACTCCCACTCAGTTCAGGAAGAATATAAATGCCATTGCAGCAGCATAAATTGCGGACAATTGAATTTTGGAAAAAATTTAATTCAATTACCCAAATATCCAACGTCTGAGACCTTCGTCGGAACTGCTTCGTCACGCTCCAACTCAGTCGTAACCTTGCGGTTACGGGCAACGAACCTTTGGTTCGTTCTGAATTTTCTTTATTTTTATACAAATACTACTACTATGCTTGCTGTTTACATCATCGTAGGGATCATTCTGATCTTTCTGCTGGTGGCTGCCCTTGTGGGTACCAAATGGCAATTTGAAAGATCCATCCTTATCAACGCTCCCCTCGAAAAGGTCTGGCAGAACACCAATTCACTACATGCCATCAACCGCTGGAACCCCTGGCTGGACAGGGACCCCAATCTTCGACAGGAATATACGGGGGTGGACGGCGCACCCGGTGCTGCCTATGCCTGGGACAGCGCTGACAAGAATGTGGGTGCCGGTAATCAGACCATCACGGGTATAAAAGAAAATGCCGAAATGACCAGCCGTATCAATTTTATCCGCCCCTTTGCCGGTGTTGGGGATGCCTGGATCCGTCTCGAGCACGAACGGGGGACTACCAGGGCCTCCTGGGGTATTGCCAGCTCAACCCCCTATCCCATGAATATCCTCAAGGTCTTTGGTGTTATCGAAAAGAACCTGAACAGGGATTTTACCAAGGGGCTCGGTCAACTGAAAATGCTAAGCGAGAAATAATCCAGGTGGTATCTTTGCGGGTATGTCTAGCCCATTGATCAGGAAAAATTTGCAGTGATCAACATAGTTTATTTTCGGGAAAATTTTTAAAAAATTTCCAGTATGAAGTATTTAGGTTTGCGGCCTTTAAACCTAAGTACTATGGAAAAGCTACCTACTTCTGAGTATCATTATTTTCTCGACGAGGCTGGAGATCCCACATTCTATGGCAAAGGAAAAGTTCCGATCGTAGGGCAGAAAGGCGTTAGTAATTGTTTTATTTTGGGAATGTTGAAGATCAATGAACCTTTAAATATTGTTCGTGAGAAAGTTATCACACTGCAAAAACAGATAGAAGAAGATACTTATTATGAATCAATACAAAGTATACAGAAGAAAAAATCTAAAACTGGCTATTATCTACATGCGACAGATGATATACCAGAAGTTCGTAAATCAGCTTTTGAACTGATCAGATCACTTGACTGCAATTTCGAAGCAGTGGTTGCCAGGAAAATATACTATCTGTTTGAAAACAAGCACAATGGGAATAACTCGGAGTTTTATGCTGACCTTCTTTCTCATTTGCTGAAGAACCGGCTTGGGAGATATGATCGCCTTGTATTAAATATAGCCGAGCGCAAAGGCTTCACTGCCCATAGCAATCTACAAAATGGGTTGTCTAAAGCATTGAAACTTTCCAGATTCCGTAAT
>DASZVM010000352.1:0-7087 GCA_035547295.1 Puia sp.
AGGTCGAGAAAGGTCGCCTTATCGGATGGGTTGATGCCCTGGATATCCATGCTGCTGAGCTTAGCCCATTGGGTGGCGCTGGTCAGTATTTGTTTATCATCTCCGGCAAAGCGGTTGATAATATCGGCAAAGGAATAGAGCCATTCCGCTCCTTTGGGATCCATGGGGACGATGTGGCCGGACAGCATCCCATCGACGGTGCCGGCATAATTATGCCAGTCTTTTAACCCAAAATATACGGTGAGCTTTGCCCGGGCAGCTATTTCGGCCTTTTTTGCATAGGGGCCGGCATTTACCTGGCGGAGGAAGGCATCGAAATCATCCTGATCGACCTGCGCTTTCCCTTTCTCCGGGTAGTGGAGGTAGGACTGGGGCCATGCCAGGTAGGTCTGGTAGATCTTTTTTTCTACTTCTTCCGTGCCGAAAAGCTTGCTGTAAGCAGCCTGTTCGTTGACCACGGCGAGGAAGGGAGGAGCGGTGGCGTCTTTGACGTATTTGTCGATGATCTGCCACCCGGCCGGCTGCTGCCAGGCGGCAGGCGTCTGGTTTTTGAGGTATGCCGTCGCTACGCTGTCGGCAAGCTTTGTTTCATAGGCGTCGGCCAGCGCCGGGAGGTAGGCGGTCACGATGGCCTCGTCGTTCGCATGGTCCTTGTAGGCCGTCGAGAGGAAGCGCAGGTTGTGCCGGGGGCTTAGCGCGTCCAGGGCATGCTGGCGGAATTCCGCCTCATCACAGGACCCGACGGTCTTGTGCACCACCTGTCCGTCGCCGTCGATATAGAGGAAGGTCGGATAGGCTTTGACGGCATATTTTTTCCGGAATTCAATCCCTTCTCCTTTTTCCATGTCGAGGTCGACATTGATAAAGTTATTGTTGTACAGTCTGGCGACCTGTTTTTGGGGGAATATCTCCCGGCGCATTTGTTTGCAGGGGCCGCACCAGCTGGTATTGGCGTCCACGAAGATGAGCCTGCCGCTGCTTTTAGCGCGGGCCAGGAGGGAAGACCAGGAACCTTCGGCAAAGTGCATATCCGAGCCGGAGGGGATGACAGTATTACCGGAGGCGGCGCCGACAAAAGGTATGACGGATGGGGAAGCTTTTGCAGCGCTATCCCCGGACATTCTGGCGATGGCTTTACGGCCGTTGAGGAGGAAGGTATCAGCTCCCTGGTAACCTCCATCGCGGTGTACCTGTTTACCGTTGCCGTCTATATACAGGAATGCCGGGTAGGCATTGATGTCATATTTTTTCCTCAGGGCGGGCCCTTCTCCTTTCTCCATGTCCATGGTGACGTTGATGAAGTGCTCATTGTAAAAGTCGGCGACCCTGTCGAGCGTGAAGATGTCCCTGGCCATCAGGATACAGGGTCTGCACCAGGTGGTTTGGGCATCCAGGAAAACGAGCTTGCCGGAGGATTTTGCCTTTTGCAGGATGTTCTTCCAGCTGTCTTTGGTGAAGGTGATGGAGCGTGTGTTGGCATTCTTTATCCTGTCTATTTCCAGGGATGACCGGGCCTTTTGCATCAGCACGGCAGGGTCTTTCAGGATGGTGCCGGCGTTGGTAAAATCCAGCTGGTCGCCGTTGCGGCCATGGAATACATATACGGGGTACATGAGCATGGCCAGGCGGGGAGCGAATTTCTTACCTTCTTCGGAGCCCATGTTGATCCTTATGTTGATGCAATGCGCGTTGAAGAAGCCGGCTACGCTGTCCGACGTGAACACTTCTTTTTCCACTTTGTCGGTGTAGGAGTTAGGGTTGATGCCGCGGACGTCCACGAAAACGATCTTTTTTTGGGCTTTGGCTTTTGCCACGGCTTCGTCGAAGCCGATGTCCTCGAAATGTATGGACTTTTGCGCATGTATGGCGGAGCAGAACAGCAATAGACAAGCGAGGGCAGTGAATTTGCGGGAAATGTTTTTTGGTGGTTGCATTATTGTATGTTGAAAAATGATTAGACTATTGTGTATGAGGTGATAGCTGAGTCAATATCCCGTATTTTGTTTGATCACGCCTCCCGATATGTCGATCTCCGATTGGGGTACCGGCAACACTTTCCTGCCTGCGGGCAGGTCAGGCGCATGGAGCGGTCTGTCCGTGCGGATAAGGTCGTACCTGTGCTGGCTTTCGAATGCCAGCTCGAAGTCCCTTTGCCGGAGGATGGTATCCACCAGGCTGTTGCCGTCGGAGAAATCGCCGGAAGCATAGGGGATGGCGTCTGTAACGCTGCGGCTTCTCACGGCATTCAGGAGCGAGACGGATGCATCGTTGAGGCCTTCCGTACGGGCCAGCGCTTCGGCGCGTGTCAGCATGACCTCTGCCAGGCGGATAAGGGATATATTGTCCCTGCCGTTGGGGTTGTTGAATTTGAATGTTGTCATGTAGGCGGGCTGGTAATTGTAGATGGTATCGCCTTTATATATCAGCTGGCTGACCCGTTTGTCACCGGTTTCAAAACCGTTGGTGAAGGCCGGATCTATCCAATAGGTATTTTTCAGATAATAGCCGTAGCCGGGGCCATAGCTGATGGCAGTTGAGGAGCTGACCATCTGGCTGACGGGAAGCGCGAAAACGTATTCAGGGGTCAGTGTCTGTGCCGTACCGCCGGGATCCGGAGGAAAGAGCTGGCGGAGGTCCGTGGTCAGGGAATAAATATCGGTTTTGTCGATGACCTGTTTTGCGGACGCGGCAGCGTCTGTATACCGGCGCATATACAGGTATGTCCTGGCCAGTAGTGCATTGGCTCCGCCTTTGGTGGCGCGGCTGCGCGTGGAAAGGTCGCCGCCTGTCTGCCGGTCGGGAAGGGCGGGCAGCGCTTCTGTCAGGTCTTTTACGATCTGCGCGTATACTTCTCCATTGGTGCTGCGGGGTATGATCTGTCCGGTGCGGTAACCTGCGAAGGGCGCCAGCTGCAGGGGGAGGCCCAGGCCATCCGTCTTGCCGGCCAGGGCCCCGTCCCCGTAGAATTTCAGCAGGTCGAGGTAGGCATAGGCACGTATGAATTTTGCTTCGGCGGTGAACTGCTCCTGTATGGCTGCGGGAAATTTTGCGTACAGGGGGATCTTTGCGATGACGTTGTTGACGGCGTTGATCGTTTTGAAGTAGGCGGTCCAGATGCCGACGACATTGGCATCCGTGGGGCTGGCCTGGCCGAGGTCATAGGTATCGTAATAGACCGTGTGCAGCAATTCGGGAGTGGTAACATCGCCATAGACATATGCCTCATTATCCATGATCGCCCTGAGGAGGTCGTAGTACCCTTCCATCAGGGCTTGTTCCGCTCCGCCCTGGGTATTGAAAACTTCCCTGTCCACCAGGGTGTTTTCGGGCGCCAGCTCCAGCTGGCGGCCACAGGAGGATGCCAGCCACCAGCACGCAAGCGCCGATATGTACATTATTTTCTTCATAGACCAAGATTGAATCCAAACTGGTATAATTTATTCTGTGGCATGGTCAGCTCGTCGTAGCCCGACTGCAGGGCCGAGGAGCCGAATGCATTGACTTCCGGGTCGAGGCCGCTGTAACCTGTTATGGTCAGCAGGTTGGTGCCCCTGATAAATACCTGCATCGACTTTATTGTGCCATGGGTAGTCTTTTGCAGCGATGCTGCGGGCAGGCTATAGGCCAGTGTCAGCGTCCTCATCCGCAAATAGGATGCGTTTTCGAGGAAGCGGCTGTTCGTCCGGCTGGTGGTATAATCATAGATGCTCGTGGTGGTGGACCCGTTAGGAATGGCGATGCTGCGGTTGGCCAGCTTTGGAATCTGCGTCTGGTGACCGGGTACCAGCCAGTAATCAAGGATGCGGGTATCAAGGTTGTTCGCATCTTCCGTCGCATAGGTCAGCAGGGCAGCCCTGGAACCATTGATCATTTTCCCGCCGAGCGAGAAGGAGAAGAAGGCGTCCAGCTGCCAGCCCTTATAGCTCACCGTGTGTCTCATCCCGCCGTAGAGGTCGGGCAGGCTGGTGCCGTAAGGCCGGCGGAATACGTTTACGTCCGGCACTTCAAGGTAGCGTGAGGCGGGTGGTATGCTGGAGGTGCCGCCTTTCCCATCGCCCCATAACGGGTTGCCTGTCATGGGGTCCACTCCTTGCCAGTCATAGAGGAAGAATTGTCCGGCGGGCTCACCTGCCTTCAGGTATTTGAAAGCGTCGCTGGCCAGGCCTACCTCCTCGGCGCTTGCGGTCAGCCGGAGGACCTTGTTGTGGTTGGTGGCTGCATTGAAACTGACGGACCAGGAGAAATACCTTTTTCGGATGATACCGGCATTGACCAGGAGCTCCATTCCTTCATTCAGCATATCCCCGATGTTCTGCGGTTGGGCAGCCCATCCCTGGTAAAGGGGTACGGCTGAAGAGAGGATCATATTATTGACGCGTCGGCGATAGTAATCGAATGTGGCCGAGAGCCTTCCGTTCCATAGGCTTATATCCAGCCCCGCGTCGATGGAACGCGTACGCTCCCATTTCAGGTCGGGATTATCGGGCTGCTGCATTTGCAGGATCGGTACGCCTGCATAGGAGAGGTTGTTGCTGTTGAGCAGGTATTGCCCCTGGCTGCCGTAATAGGAAGTGGAATTGTTGTTGCCGGTGAACCCCAGGCTGGCCCTCAGCTTGATATCGTCGATCCATTTATAGCCATCGAGGAAGGGCTCTTTCGAAATGCGCCAGCCGGCGGAGAAAGAAGGGAAACTGACGTACCGTCTGTTGGCCCCGAATTTAGAGGAACCGTCGACGCGATAAGTAACCCCTGCCAGGTACCGGCCGCGGTACTCGTAATTCAGCCGGCCGAAGTAGGAGGCCATTGCCCATTTTTGGGTCAATGCATCGATGATGTATTTGTTCGATGCCGCGTCGATGCTGCGTACCTGGTCGCTGAAGAAGGTGTATCCTCCGATGGAATTTATTGTCTCGGTAGAGCGCTCGAAGCTTTGCCCGATGACTGCGTTGATATAGTGGCCGCCATTCAGCGTGTGGAGGAAAGAGAGGGTATTGTTGACGACGATCTTCCTGTTCTGCGTGGAGGATTGGACCGCGTCATCCCCAAAGCCGCTGGGCCTTTTGACGCGGCGGGTATATGCTTCGCCCGAGTTGAGCTCGATGCCCAGCTCTGAGCGCAGGGTCAGCCAGGAGAGGGGTTTGTACTGAACAAAGGCATTACCCGTCTCTTCCGTGGTTTGCAGGGAGTTTGTGTTGAGCAAGGCGTCGGCGACGGGATTGACATCGGTGGCGCCATGGGGGTTGGAACCTTTACCGTATGCATAGGTCCCGTCGGGGTTGTTGATGGGAAGGTTCGGCGCTTTCAGTATGGCGGCCCTGTAGATGGCGGGGGCATTCAGGGCTGTATTGTCCGTATAGGAGAGTGACATGCCGGCGCCTGCCGACAGGGATGAAGAAGGTTGAAAGCTGATGTTCATCCGTCCTGTGTAGCGTTTGTACCCATTGCGGATGACATAGGAAGGCTGGTCTGCATAAGAGCCGCTGATGAAGTATTGTGTCTTATCCCCGCCTGCCGCCAGCGAAGCATCTGCCTGTTGCGTGAAGGCGGTATGGGTGACGGCTTTCACCCAGTCCGTATTGGCGGTGGAATTGAAGGCGGTATTCTCTCCCAGCTCTTTATAATATTCGGTATAGACGGTATTGTATTGCGGACCATCCAGAAGGGAATATTTCCCGATGGGTTGCAGGGCGCCTGCGCTGTAACGGGCGTTGAACTGCGCCTTTCCCTTCGAGCCTTTTTTGGTAGTGATAAGGATGACGCCCGCGGAGCCCCGGGAGCCGTAGATGGCTGTGGCGTAGGCGTCCTTGAGGATCTCGATGGATTCGATGTCGGCCGGATTGATGGAGGACAAGGGGTCGTTCTCGAATTTCTGTGACGGTGTCAGGTTGTCGCTGACGTTGGTGCCTCCGTAACCTATCAATGGGGAGGTGCTGTTATTGAAGGTGCTTGTATTCAGGCTTTGTCCGGATCCATAGATGGGCAGACCATCGATGACGATGAGGGGCTGGCTGCCATCCGCGTTCAATGTGCTGAGTCCCCGTATGGTGATGCCTGTCGCAGAGCCCGGTACGCCGGAGCTGGGAAGTACCTGTACGCCGGCGGCCTTGCCCATGATGGCATTGTCGAAGGAGATGGCGGAAGAGCTTCCGATCTCCTCTGCGCTGACGGAGGAGATGGCGCCTGTGATATTACGTTTACGTTCATTGCCGTACCCGATGACGATGGCTTCGTTCTGCTGCTGATAATTTTCCGGCAGGATGAGCCTGAGCATGGTATTGCGGTTCCTGCTGTCGCAGGGGCATATGATGCTGGCGAAACCGATGGAGGTGATCTCCAGTGTATCTCCCGGTCTGGCAAGTACGAAGAAGCTGCCTTTCTCATTTGTCATAGTGGATCTGGCGCTGCCTTTGACCTTTACCGAGGCGCCGGCGACGGGAGACCCGTCCTTGCCTGACCGGACGATGCCGGTGAACTTTGCCACCGCCAGGGAATCCGCCTGCGCAAAGGATGCGACAGGCAGACCCAGGCCGATGATAAGACAGAGCCATAACCGGTGTAGGCGGGGGTAAAAAGGGTATTTATAATTATACATTCCTGATCATTTTACAAAGGAGCCCTTCCAGACATCGTTCTGGTAAGTGTATTGATTATTGGAATTTTTGGCTCCCAGGCCGCCGATGATGTACAAAGCATTGCCTTGTACAAAGAAGCTGAAATAGGTGCGGGCGGGGAAATTGGCGGGGAGGGCGCGTACATCGCCCGTCTGCAGCTTTGTCCAGTTGACGCCGGCGTCCTCGGATACCCAGAGATCACCCAGCACGCCGTCCGCGTTCTCACCGCCGGCCAGGAATATTTCGTTGTCAAGGACTGCCACGCTGTGACCAAACCTACCTGTAAAGGCTGTATTGGTCGTCACCTGGGTCCAGCTGGCCCCATCGGCGGAGCTCCAGACGTCGTTGAGATAGGTGCTTCCGCTTTTGCCGCCTGCGACCCAGATCTTGTTGTCATAGACGAAAACGGCGGGGTTGCTGCGGGCAGGGAAGGCGGCTGCGGCCGTTACTTTTGTCCATGTTGCGCCGTCAGAGGA
>DASZVM010000353.1:0-5337 GCA_035547295.1 Puia sp.
AATTAGAATAAGGTTACGACAATTCATAGATAAGTTCTTAATGGTTAATTAAATTGGATCAGGCACCCTTTTGTAAGGCCTTTACCATCTTTACCGGAATGGCTAAGTAAGAAGCAATGTCCTCAACATCCACCAACTTAAATACCCAAGGCTGATGTTGCTTTAGATGGGCAAATCGTTCGGGACCGGTCATGCTTGTCAAGGTACGAATACGGTCATTAACCTTTTGTTGATAAAGTTTTCTCAATTCACGGTAATAAACACGGCTTTCAGGAAATTTCCTAAGCATGTGCATGATATCCCCGTGGGTGAAGGGGTTGTTTTTTACGTCGTCCAGGGACACCAGGTTGCTGTATTGGGGATGGCAATGAACGGCAAACTCTTGGGGACCATAGAAAAGGGCAACGACTTTCTTTTGTTCGGGTCCTACTAAGATATATTCCATGACGTGCCCCTTTTCGATAAATGCACACGTAGGCGTCGCGGGGGTTATTTTGGGCAAAGGAGCTGGATCTTTCGCTTAGCGCTCATCCAACTGACGGGCGTCGAATACACTACGGGTCTGGTGGTCCACATAAAAGAGACGTTTCTCTCCTGGCGTCTTATCCTTCATCCACACCATAGTAATCCGCTCCTTTTGCAACGCTTTTTGCAGTCTTTCAGGATCCATCTGGCGCTGGACCAGGGTCCAATCTACAGCCGCCTGGATGTGTTCGGCATACTCCTGTCACCGGGATTCCGTCCGGTGAAGCTCAAATTGCTTTTCCAGCCGGTCCAACGTGGGTTTGCTATCAAAGTCACTGGCTTTGATCTGGCTGCTTGTTGCTCTTCCCTTTTCATCAAGCACCCGGTAGATCAGTCCCCTGGTCTTGTAAAGTCTGGATTCCTCCCTCCCTCGGTAGGCTTCTGCATTGTATAACCTCAATACCGCATTCAGCTCTTCGAGCGAAGTATATTTATACTGCCCAACCACCTTTTCCAGCACGTTGCTTAAGGCCGGCATAGTCGGTACTTTGCCATACTCAAATGGTCAGGGGTAGTCCGCTCCTATCCTGTTGTCGATCACGTTTTGCGGATTGCGCCAGCTGATATTTCCGTTCCAATTCCTGAGAGATCTGTTTAGAGTAATAAAATCCACTCTTCGGTATGACGATCCTGCTTCCATCCTTTTGAACATAGGTTGTAATCAGGTGAGCGTGCGGATACCTATATATTTTCCCTTAGCAGGATAAAGAATTATTTATAGCCTATGCATCTTAGTTATAAATTATTCATCGGAGGTCATTGATAATGCCGCTGAACGTTAAAATTCCTTCTCCCCGGCTCGTTAATCCCCTTCGTTCCTGCGTAGAGTTATAGGACACTTTGTCCTTACTAAACGATCAGATATGCATAATATAATTCCGGACATGCTCGAGTATGTCGTCGCCCCCTTGTTCCCCTATGCCAATAGTCTTTCCATCTCCCGGCTGTTGTCGGCGGACCCCGTATCCGGCAAAAAGGGACCGGACAAGAACAATGCAGGCCTGGAGCTTATGAACATCCTTTCCTCCGCAAACCTTTTTTATGCGGCAGGTCACTTTGCCGACCCGGCTTTATGCCGGCTTTTTATAACAGTGTTCAGCATAGAGTTATCCCTGCTCTTCTGGCTGACGGCACAGATCAGGGCCTGGGGATCTCAGGCAGGGTCCTCGGCAAAAGCTCCCTTGTATATGGCTGTGGTATATCTTATGATCCTGGTGCTGCTGCTGTTGTATGCGTCATAAGCCATCGCTCGCTTTTATTGCATGACAATGACCGTACGCCCTTCCAGTTTGAAATGCACCGATCCCGTGGCCTCCAGCATCCGCAGCAAAGCGGACATGCTCACCTGGCGGGGTATTTTACAGGTGAACCGCTGATCGATACTATCCTTAAAGATTACGTCCACATCATACCATCTGGCCGCCTGCCGCATGATCTCCTGCAAGGAGGCTCCCTGAAACGAGAATACACCGTTCTTCCATGCCGCTGCCTGCCCGGGATCGGCATCTGTCACCAGCAGTCCCGTTCCCCCATTCTTCAATTTCACGCTGCCTCCGGGGAGTATGACCTTGCAAACGCCTTCGTCCGGGTAGGCCATCACATCCAGCTCCGTCCCCGATGCTTCCATTTCCGTCGTTGGATAATAACCGGCGTCTCCCCCGACCATGATATAAAACGGCCGGCCGGCGCACCTCGCAATGCTGAAATACACTTCGCCGCTGAGTTCGACCCTGCGCTCCCTGCCGTTGAAGCTGACTGGATACCGGAGTCTGGAAGCATTGTTCAGCCAGGCCCTGGTGCCGTCGGACAATATCACCGAATACTGGCCCCCACGGGGAGTGGTAATGACATTGTAGCCCCCATATGCCGGAGTGGCCTTACCCGTACGATAGATGAGGGCTCCTTCTCCGGATTGCATGATCTGCGTAAATCCCTGCCGGGTCAATTCCCCATGAGTGGCATCCCCCAGCGCCAGGGTCCTTCCGTCCGTCAGGGTAAGCATGGCCTTATTCCTTCCAGCCATCACTTCGGTAAAGACCGGCCGGTTCGGGGGTACGACGGATACCGGTAGTTTGCTGTGATAATACAGGCCGCTGATGAGGGCCAACGGCACCAGACCTGTCATGGTCCACCGGGTGAATCTTTGCCATCGTCTCATATCCAAAGGATTAGGTTCGTAAGAAAACATAGTGTCATATTTAAACGAAAAAGGGCCGTCAGCCCTTTAATTCTTTACTACGCCAGGCAAAAAGATGTTACTAATCCACTCCCCGGTAAAATGCTGTGTTAAGTGTAAAATTTAGAAATACACCGTGTTTTCACGGTATTTAACAAGGCCGGACGCTTCAATAACCCGGATTTTGTATAAGAAAAGGGTCTTTTTTCAGCTCACCGACCGGCAGGGGATAAAGGGCGGCCGTAGGCTTCCAGGCAGTTTTTAACACACTCATGAGGGCATCCGCCTGTCCCGTCCTTTTGATGTCTATCCACCGGTGGCCCCACTCGCACATCAATTCTATACGTCTCTCCTGCGCCACCGCCGCCAATACTTCCTGCTGCGAAAGATTATTCTTCAGGACGGGCAGCCCCGCCCTTTGCCGTACTGTATTCAGGTCGGCTATCGCTCCCGTGAGCTCATCCTCATGCGCACGCGCTTCCGCGCGTATAAGGTATTGTTCCGCCAGTCTCAGCAGGACATTGCATTCCTTACCTTCGGACCCCGTCCTCATCTTGTATTTAAAAGGATATACCACTCCGCTGGAATGCGTGGCGGTCCAGGCCGTCTTCCGTCTGTCACCCGGCTCGAATGCATTCAACAGGGAGGGAAGGATGGCAAACGCCGGTCGTGTCCCATTGGCAGGCAGGAAATAGGTGGCTTCCCCGTTCACCCCCTGGCTCGCGGGCAACAGCTGCCACATGATCTCATGGCTGCCGCTGAGAAATACGCTGTCCGGGTTATGCTCCAACGTAAGCTCATCCCGGCCCAGCACGTCCGTAGCCATCCTTTCCGCCTGGGGCCAGCGTTCCAGGTAGAGATAGATCCTGGCGAGCAATCCCCTGGCTGTCCACCTGTCGGGGCTGGTACGCGCTACGACATCCTTGTCGCCCGCAACATACTCCGCCGGCAGCAGACTGTCCGCAGCCAGCAGATCCGCTAACACCTGGTCATACACCGCAGCCACCGGTGACCTGGGCAACCGGGCGACGACGTCGACATTCGTACTGGTGACCAGCGGCACATTCCCAAACAGTCCCGCAAGACGGCTGTAGATCAAGGCCCTGAGACAGTAACACTCGCCTTGCAGCCTGGCGCGCAACGCATCCGGTATGCTGGCCCCCCCTAAACCCTGCAACACGATATTTATATTGGCGATGATGCCGTAGGCAGTATTATAAATGGCGGCCACGTAAGTGTTGTCGCTGGAAAGCCGGTTGCCGGCGAAATCTTCCAGGTACTTCGCGCTGCCGGTGGGTTTTAGCTCGTCACCGGATAAACCCGGGAATACTGTATTGGCGCCGTTGGTGAACGACCCAGTCTCCTGCATGGTACGCACCCTCAGCCCGTTGATGGCATCGACGGCCTGCTGGTCATTTGCAAAATAAACGCCTGAATTGGGCTGGCCATCCCTGTCAGGCAGCTGTACCATTTTTTTGCATCCCGTCATGCCGGCGGTAAGCGCCAGCAAAAACATATATAGGAGCATTAAGACAATCCGATCCATAGTTTTATTTTAAATGCATTTGTATACCAATGGCAATACTTTTTACAAGAGGGCATACCAGGCCGCTCTGGAGCATGGGGTCCACTTCAGGATAGGACGTCACCGTCACCAGGTTTTGCATCTGCAGATACACCTTTCCCTCCATGTTCAGCTTCATTTTATGCAGCCAGCGGGTGGGCAGGTTATAGGACAACGTCAGCTGCCGCAGCCGCAGAAAGGACGCATCGTGCAGCATGCCGGTGCTGTTGATGAACATCTGTAGTGCCTGGCCTGCGTCCGACCCTTCCTGGGTTGTAAGCCTTTGAAAGCTGGCGTGATCGCCTGGCTTTTGCCAGCGGTCGAGCAGCCGGGTAGGGACATTGCTGAACAGGTCGGTCCCAAGGCTGCCGGGGGGACTGTTAAGAAAAATTTCCCGGAGATAGTCGAATCCTGTCTGGATCATGAATTCCAGGGTGGCGTCCAGCTGCCAGGGTCCTATCTGCACATTATTCGTCCAGCCTCCGTACATGCTGATCCCCGGCCGCCGGATCACCCTATCCGCCTCGGTGACGCTTCCATCTCCGTCGAGGTCCTTGAAAGTATACAATCCCGTTTTTTCATTTACACCTGTGAACAGATAGAGCTTAACGATCTCCAGGGGTTGATGGAGCAGGAATCTGTTTTTGTAATAGGAATTGTCCAGGTCGTAAAAAGACGTCAGCCTGTCCCGGGGAAAAGTCAGGGTCAGCATGCTGGTCCAGGTGGACCTCTCCCCTTTGCGGGCTTGTTTCGCAAAAAAAATTTCCCACCCTGTATTCCTTACGGAGGCCGCCCAGTTACTGAGCTCGGTACTAAAGCCCGTGGTCGACGGCAATGTACGGGGTACCAGCAGGTCCTTGCACAGATTGTTATAATAGGTGACTCCCACCGACACCACACCGCCATACAGATCCATCGTGGTACCTATCGATAGTTTCTGTATGCGCATCCAGTCAAGCGATGAATCCGCGGGCGCCGATGGATAAACGGCTCCTGCCAGCTGCCCCGGGATGCTGCCCGGGATGGTCGACCAAGTCACCTGGTAGCTGTACTCCGGCAGTGCATCGCTGGC
>DASZVM010000354.1:0-3362 GCA_035547295.1 Puia sp.
CGCCGTATCATAAACATAATCTATACCCGTATACGCAAAACCCAGCACACATTTGACACCCGCATTCCGCAACAGCTGCATATCCCCTCTTATCAACGCAAGTTCCCCATCGCTCAAAGGACTTTGCTTGAATTTCTCAAAATAATAAACACGTTGTATCAGCGTGACATTCTCCACAGCCAGCGCCTGAAGCTTACCCGCATCTAAAGAGGCGCCCTCCGACGCCACCGTGTAAAGATGCATAAACCCACGCTCGGGATTTGAAAGGACCTCATTGGACAAAGTATAGCTGACCTCGGCAAGCCCCTGCTGACTCGCAGCCCCGCTACCCTTTCCACAGGCGCATGAAACAAAAAGCATCGTTATAAAAACCATTCTTCTCATCATGGATCATTTTTAAGCTTAAAAATATCCGGGGTTCTGGATGAACTTCCCCTTACCCTCGCTCACCGTTTTCAAAGAGAACGGCAGCACCACCTTATCGGGCGTCGCATAGGTGGTATGCTTTACCAGCTCCGCATGTTCGATCAATTTCCCATGCCGGATAAGATCAGCCCTGTACTGCCCGTTCTCACACCAGAACTCATGGCTCCTTTCCAAAAGTATCAGGTCATTGAACTGATCCAGGGAGCCATAGTCCGCCAGCTGCTTGTCCTGCAGCCCGGCCCGGTGACGAATGGTATTCACAAGGTCCATCGCCTCCTGGGTAGGCGCCCCGCCGGCATTGGCAATAGCTTCGGCTTTTGACAAAAGGACGTCTGCATAACGGTATACGATGATATCCACCGTAGACAGAACGGTCGTCCTGGTATCATCCGGGTTCACCTTCAAAGGAATCGGGCCCAGATCCATCACCGTACCCGGATTAGCCCGGCTGTATACGATACCGTCGGAACCCGTATACTGAGTGATAAGCATCGTCTTCCTTACATCATCCCCCTCAAACGAATCGTAGAACCACCAGGTGCTTTGCACGGTCTGATAACCGCCCTTCGGCGTAAAATTCAACGGCAACGCATACATCTGCCAGCTGCTTTCGCTCGTCCCCTCGTAATTACAGGGAATGGCCCATATCACCTCCTTGCTCTTCTTAGCCCCCTCCAGCGCCCACATCCCCACATAATCGTCATCGAGCGCATATTGCTTATACGCAATGATGTCATCACAAAGCGTCTTGACCTTGTCCCACTTCTTCTCATGCAGGTTCAGCCGGATATCCACCATCTTGGCCAAAGCCTTATTAAACCTGCCATACTCCGCATCCTTCGGCTCGGGAAGGCCCCCAACAGCAGCCGTCAGGTCATCCTCGATAAAAGACACCATCTCATCATTGCTCAGCCGGGCCAGCGGCTTTTCCACCGTGGGGTTCTTTAATACCTCCAGCGGCGCCACCACGATAGGCCCATAAAGATCAAAAAGATCATAGCACAGCAAACCCCTGGCGCAACGGATCTCCGCAATGGCGCTTTTCTTCACATTATCGCTCACACCTGAACTTTGTATCTGGTCGATAGCCAGGGTCATCCTGCTCACCTTATTATAAAACGCATCATAGTAATAAGTGACTCCCTCTGCATCCGCCGGCGTATAGTTCAACAACCCAAGCTTCTGCTGGGACCCATACTTCCCCGCCAGGATCTCCGTGGTACAATCCATCCAGATAAGCCCCCGCTCGGTCTGACCATTGATCCCATCCGACCACGCCCCCCGCAAAGGATAATAACAGGCATTCACCAGCGCCCTGACATCCTCTTCCGATTGTGGGAAAATAGCCGGGTTGATCTCGGAATAGTCCTTGGACACAAGGTCCTTTGTACACCCGGTAAAAAATATAGCGGCAATCAATAGGTTGGTAGTTATCGTTTTCATCTCCATCTTTTTTATTTGAATGTTACATTCGCCCCTATGGTAAAGGTTCTGATGTTCGGATAGCTGGCCGTATACGAGTCCGTCTCAGGATCAACACCGGTATAAGGCGTAATGACAAAAAGATTGTTGGCATCCAGGTGCAGCTGTACGGAAGAAAAGACCTTTCCGATCAGCCGCTGGGGCAGCATATATCCCAGCGATACATCCTGCAGACGCACGAACCAGGCCCTTTGCAAAAAGAAATCCCCGCCTCCATAAGGACTCCAGCCATAGAAGGAGCTCGGGTGCGTCTTGCTGGGATGATCAGGCGTCCACCTGTCCTTGACGGTCCTCAATGCATTATAGCCATAAGTATAGATGGGCTCTGCGCTGACCCCATAGGTGGTATAGTTCGGATCCGCCATCCGGCGCCCAAGCATACCGGAAAAATGTACATTCAACGAAAAGCTCTTATAGGTCGCCATATTCGAAAACCCCAATACCAGGCTGGGATCAGTAGTCCCCAAAAGCCTCGTGTCCGCATCGTCCACGATCCCATCCGGCTTCCCCGTCCTTATAAACCGCCCGGTGGCATCCACCACGGGATTCCCGCTCGCATCCCTCGAAAACCCATCCACATCCTTTATTTTGATCATCCCTGGTCTCAAAGCAGGCAAGGCGGCCAAATGCTCCCCGGTCTGCATGATCCCATCCGACAACCTCGAATAAACAGCCCTGATAGGGTCCTTGGCGCTCTCATACACCGCCGGCTTCCAGTCATCCGCCCGCCGCCGCCAATTGTCCTTATACCTGCTGACGATATACGTCGTAGTCCACTTTACATCCCTGTGATCGATATTGGTGGTGGTTACAGTCACCTCCAAACCCCTGCTTTGCGTCTCGCCTACATTGGCCATGATCTGGTTCACGTCATTATAGGAATTCAGCTGCTTTATCGCCAGCAGGTCCGAAATGATCTTGTTGTACACTTCCACAGAGCCGCTGACCCTGCCTTTCAGCACAGAAAAGTCAACACCGATATTCGTCTCTGTTGTAGTCTCCCATTTCAGATTGGGATTCTCCAGCCGCACCAGCGACACGCCTATCTCGATGGCATCGTTGGCGGAAAGCCAGGCAGGATAAGCATTATAAGCGGCAAACGCATTGCTGCCGATGGAGGCGTTCCCCGTCTTGCCATAGCTGGCCCGCAGCTTTAGCTGAGGGATGCTGCCCTTGAGACCCCGAAAGAACGGCTCGTCGGCAATATTCCACCCCACAGCCATCGACGGGAAGGTCCCCCACTTATGGTTGCGGGAGAATACACTGGCCCCATCCGTCCGTACGGTGGCGGTCAGCAGATACCTGTTCTTGTAATTGTAATTGAGCCGCCCGAAATAGGAGGCGATCATATTCTCCGTTCGTCCCGAATTGACGGTTTTAGTACCACTGCCGGCATTGAGGTTGTTCCACAAAAAAGCATCCGTTATAAAACCCGAATTGCCTTCGTTGCTGAT
>DASZVM010000355.1:0-5478 GCA_035547295.1 Puia sp.
ACATCACATGCTATATATACATGCTTGTTGCATGAAATATCTATTGGATATTATAAGCCCGGGGCATCACTATAAAGTAAGGCTATCGCTTCTTTTTCAGAAATATCCAAACGTGGATTTAAATGCGCTAGGGTTTCCGGCCGAGTGGGAAAGCGAGCCTCTATGGCAATAAGAGACGATCCAAAATATATTATTGTTGCTGCTGCATCATCTCCATATAGCGGCGGTATGAATTCTGTTCGGGCGAACCATTACCATTGGCAGCAGCAGGCTGTGGCGTCAGCACGGTGGCGGTGCCCTCCGTTACTTTTCCACTCTCATAAGATACGGAAACACCGACCTCGAGGGTCTGTCCCGCTGTACCTTTATAGGTACCCTTGACAGGCGAACAGTCGGAAAAGCTGCGTCCCACTGCCAGGCGAACGTGGAGATCATCCGCCACACAGTTATTGGTAGGGTCGAGACCTACCCATCCATTGCCGGGAATATACGCTTCGATCCAGGCATGGGTCGCGCCTTCTCCCCGCATGCCGTTCTTGTTAGGGCAGATATAGCCGCTGACATACCGGGCGGGTATGCCTGTCTGCCGGAGAAGCACGAGCAGGATATGGGCAAAGTCCTGGCATACGCCGGCCTTCAGCTGCCACACTTCATCCAGGGTGGTCTCTACGCTGGTGATCCCTTTTATATACTTAAAGTGATCGTAGACATAGGTCTTCAGCTGCTGGGCGGTTTGCAGGGGAGTGAGCGTCTGCAGCTGCTGAAAATGCGCGTCTTCGAGAAGCTGGTCTAAGGCGGAGAATCTTTCCTGTTTTAAAAAATCAATGAAGGGCACCTGCCAGCGGAGCTGTTGGAGGTAGATCCATTGCTGTTCGGCCGATGCTTCGTCGACAAGCGGGGGTCTGGGTTTTGTCACGACCTCGACACGGGAGTCGATGACCAGGGATGTGTGCGATTCGGCGTGGGTGAAGGCGCCTATCTCATTCCCATAATAATCCTTGTAAATATCCACGGCAGGATCACCGCTGATGGAGAGCTCCTGTTTCAGCACTTCCTGGAATTCGTCCTTGATGGGAAAAAGGACGATCTGGTTTGCGCTGTCCCTCACGGGTCCCTCATAGGTGTACTTCGTGATGTGATGGATATGAAATCGGGGCATGGGGTAAAAATACAGAAATTGTGATCATGTGTATGCAAAATAGTTCTGGTTAAGGGCGTTGCCTACCTCGTAGAGGTCTTCTTTTATTCCATTGAGATAGGCGTGGAGGCCCTGCTCCATGATGGATCCCACGGTCGAGTAGCGGACCTTGCTTCGGATCCTTCCGATCATGAACTCTATCTTTCTGAATGCTTCCTGGTTACGCTCGCTTTTTAATCTTTCAAAATACCGTTGCATCCTGTCCACGGAGTGTAAGATCGAGCGGGGGAAGTCTTCATTCAAAACGGTCTGCTCAACAACATTGCGTGCGTCGAAGCCGCTGCGATAGGTCTTGAGATAGAGCTCATACCCGGAGATCGAGAGGAGCAGGTATTTCCAGTACGTGGTATCTGTCTGACTGAAGTCATAGTTACGATCGCTAAACTTTACATCGAGGATATCGGCTGATTGTACGCCTCGCTCCAGGTATTTCCCGAGGTTGATAAAGGCGTATCCTTCTCCTCTTGCCATGGTGACGTCCATTGTGCCGAAATATATCAACCCCTGTTTGATCAGCACGTCGAGGATCGAGACGGGGTCGTCTTTCCGGAGATCGCGGTTCATCTTTTCGTCCCGGACAGTGTGATAAAAGTCGTTGAGGCACTGCCAGAGCTCTTTGGTGATGTGGTCCTGTACGCTGCGGGCATTCTCCCTTGCGCGGGTGATGATGTTGAATACCGAGTTGCTGTTCTCCCTGTCGGTGACCATGTATTGAAGCACGGCGCGGGTGTTGTGAGCGATCTTTGCGGCGCCTCCCTCGTCCAGATAGGTAAATATGCGCAGCACGGGTTTCCATGAGAATTCCTGGACGTCATCCTGCGAGGAAGCGTAGTTTATCTTGAGCATACGGAGGATGCCATCCGCGCGTTCCATGTAGCGGCTCATCCAATATAGACTGTCGGCGACTCTGCTTAGCATTCTTTCGGCTGGGTTGTTAATGGTTTGTTGTTAATGGGGTTCTATCCGGCAAGCACCCACGTATCTTTGCTTCCTCCACCCTGGGATGAATTCACCACCAGCGATCCTTCGCGGAGCGCCACTCTCGTAAGGCCTCCCGGGACGATCTGAATGCCGTCGGGTCCGCAGAGCGCATAGGGTCGCAGGTCTACCCGCCGTGGTTTTAGCCTTCCATTCATATAACAGGGGGCGGAGGAAAGATTGATGATCGGCTGGGCAATGTATTGCCGGGGGTCTTTCAGGATCTCTATTTTGTACCGGCTGATCTCCTCATCGCCGGCGGAATGACCCATCAGCATGCCATAGCCTCCGCTTTCGTTTGTCTTTTTGATCACCATTTTTTGCATATTGCCAAAAACGTGTTCGCGCTCGTCAGCATGACCCAGCTGATACGTGGGCACATTTTTCAGGATGGGCTCTTCGTTCAGATAATAGCGTATCATCCCGGGCACGTAGGTATAGATGGCCTTATCGTCTGCGACGCCATTGCCGATGGCGTTTACGATGGCTACGTTCCCTTTCCTGTAGGCGCTCATGATACCGGCGACGCCCAGCATGCTGTCGGGGTTGAATACGAGGGGATCGAGGAACTCGTCGTCCACCCTGCGGTAGATGACATCCACCTGCTGCAGGCCTGTCGTTGTCTTCATAAAGACCCTGTGGTTGTCGATGACCAGGTCTCTGCCTTCCACCAATTCCACCCCCATCAGCCTGGCGAGGGTCGTATGTTCGAAATAGGCTGAATTATAAATTCCCGGCGTCAGCACCACCACGGTGGGGTTTGCCGTCTGCCGGGGAGAGAGCGATACGAGGTTCCGGTGGAGGATATTGGGATATTCGGTGACGGAGCGGACATTGTTGCCGGGCAGGAGATCGGGGAAGATCCTTTTTGTGATCTCGCGGTTCTCCAGCATATAGCTCACGCCGCTGGGGGTGCGCAGGTTATCTTCCAATATATAAAAGGTGCCGTCATGGTCCCGGATGAGATCGATGCCGGCTATATGAACGTACAGGTCGTGCGGAACATGGAAGCCATGCATTTCACGCAGGTAGTGGGGGCAACTGTATACCATTTCGATGGGGACGATGCCGTCCTTCAGGATGAACTGGTTACTATAGACATCCTTAAGAAAGAGGTTGAGGGCCTTTAGCCGCTGACGGATGCCGTCCTCGATATATTTCCATTCGGCGGCGGTGATAATACGGGGGATGATATCAAAGGGGAATATTTTTTCGATGCCTTCTCCGCTGCTATAGACGGTGAATGTGATGCCCTGGCTCATGAACAGTTTTTTTGCCAGCTCTTCTTTTTTATTCAGCTCTTCGATGCTCATCTGCTGCATGAAATCCACCACTCCACGGTATTGCCCCCGGACGGAGGCTCCGGAATACATTTCGTCCCAGGTGCCGGGATCGACAGCATAGCTATTCAATAGTTCGGTGGTTTGCATATTCGAGTTGTTTTGGCAGTGATGGCCTTGGGATGGATGCTATGGTCCTTTTGGCCAGGTGTGGCAGGCGGCTACGTTAGATATACTAAATATAAATAAAATAATAACGCATTGGACCTTATACTCAAATTTTCTAAATTTGCCGCTAAAGCTCGTACATGAAGATATTTGCCATGATCCCAGCCCGTTACGCTGCGACCCGTTTTCCCGGAAAACTGATGCAACCGCTGGGGAGCAAGACTGTATTACGGCATACCTATGATAATACGGTGGCGACGGGACTTTTCGATGAGGTCATGGTCGTCACGGACAGCGATATGATCTACCAGGAGATCGCCCGGCATGGAGGGAAGGTCAAAATGAGCGTAAAAACCCACGAAAGCGGAAGCGACAGGATCGCGGAGGCTATTGCGGATATGGATGTGGACATCGTGGTAGCGATCAATGGTGATGAACCTTTTATCCAGCGAAAGCCGCTGGAACAACTGCTGGCTTTATTCGAGGGGAAGGAAGGCAGTTCGGTGCAGGTAGCGTCCCTCGTTCAGGAGCTGACGGAACAGCGGTTCATCGATGATCCCAATTACGTAAAGGTCGCTTTGGATAAAAATAATTTCGGGCTATTCTTCAGCCGCAGCGTCATTCCATACCCGCGAGACCGATCGGTATCCTGTGCTTATTACGAACATATCGGTGTGTATGCTTATCGAAAAGAAGCATTGCTGCAGTTTACATCCTGGCCGGTGAGTGTATTGGAGGCCGTTGAGAAAGTAGAATGTCTTCGTTACCTGGAAAATGGGGTTCCCATCAAGATCGCCATTACGAATTATATGGGGATCGAGATCGATACGCCCGAGGACCTGGAGCGGGCGGCTAAACTTATGTAATACCTGGTCTATCCTCATATGAAAAGAGCATATCGTTTTATCGCTATAGCGATCGTCCTTGTCATCTATACGATATCGGTGATATATGGCTTTTCGTATCTCAAAAACCATAATCTTGTCAACTCGGACACGATAAAAACCTCCGATTATATCAGCGCTGCTGTGGCTATAGCATCTGCGCTGACGGGCTGCATAGCGGCGATCCTTGCTTACAACAGTCTGTTATTCGCACGAAAGGCGGAGGAAGGAAAGCTTTATCTTAGTCTTATGGCACGGTACTCATCCCAGGATATGGCCGATGCATTCAGGCTTTTAAGTCAATTTAACAAAGAGGCCGGTGAGAACCTGGCCCAGGCCATCCTGGATTGGAAAGCAAGAAGGGACAATGCTCAAATAAAAAAAACACCGGATCCCGACCAGGAAGAGGCAGCCAAAGACGCGTATGCCCTTAAAATAGAAAATGCAAGACACAAGATCAAGTATTTTTACCGGGATATCATGCAGATACATCAGGCCGGATATTTCAGCAAAAGGCTCAGCAGGCAATTATTAAATACAGGAGGAAAGCACATTTTCAAGAACGTGGTACTTCCCATGGACGGCATAGTGAATGAGCTCCAGTTTAAAAACGAGTATCATCCGTTCGATACTTTTTTTGATGAACCGAAAAAGAAATGACAGGCTGTACCCACCGGGCCTGCTAAAATGCTATAATCTTTTTTATCTTTTTCTGTGCTGTTCCTTGCGTTTTTGGAATTGCTAAAACTTTGTATCCCTAAATTACAGCCCAATTTTAACTGCATGACTAAAGCATTATGGGGCCTTGACCTCGGCGGTACCAAGATAGAAGGGGTCGTATTGGAGTCTCTCGATAATCCTACTCCTATTGTCCGGACACGGGTGGACACGGAAGCGTCCAAAGGTTATGATCATATCATCCAACAGATAGGCAAGCTGGTGAAAGAGCTGGAGAAGCAATCGGGTCTGA
>DASZVM010000356.1:0-3448 GCA_035547295.1 Puia sp.
TGGCTGGAACCTGTCGATACCGATGATCTTTTTGGAGGTTTTGGAGAGATGATACAATGTGGAGCTGCCATTGGCGCCCAGGCCTGCCACCATAATATCAAATGACTGATGCATGTCGATTTTTGTGTAAATTCATCAAAACCCGATAAATTGCCAAAATGAGACGAACCATTGTATCATGTCTTGCCATATTTCTTCTGGTACCCTGCTGGATGGCCTGTCACAGACAAGGGGATCAAACGTCTTTTGACAAATGGGAAGCGGCAGGTGGAAATTCCTTTGTCAATAAATACTCTTCGCTTACGGCGATAGATACCTCCAATGTGCGTCAGCTGCAGCCGGTGTGGACCTATCACACGGGAGATATGGATACGGCGGCCCACTCGCAGATACAATGCAGTCCCATTATTGTGAATGGTGTTTTGTACGGCACTTCCCCCCAGCTGAAGCTCTTTGCCCTCGATGCGGCCACGGGTGTGGAGAAGTGGCATTTTTCTCCTTATGATACTATCCTGGAAGATAAGGCCGGGCATTTTGAGATCAACAACAACCGGGGTGTGACCTATTGGACGGACGGCAAGGGGGATGAGCGTATATTTTATACGGCGGGCGCTTATTTGCAGGCCGTCGATGCCAGGTCGGGGAAGCTGGTGGATAGCTTTGGCAGGAATGGAAAGGTGGATCTGCATGAGGGGTTTGGAAGGGATGTGCATGACCTTTTTGTCACTTCGACCTCGCCGCCTGTGGTGTATAAAGATATTTTGATCACGGGTACCCGGGTGTCCGAGGCCATGGATGCGGCGCCGGGGGATATCAGGGCGTATGATGCCAGGACGGGCAGACAGGCGTGGAGCTTTCACACCATACCTCATCCCGGCGAGCAGGGGTATGAGACGTGGGAGGACCCCAATGCCTGGAAGTTTACCGGTGGGGCCAACAGCTGGATGGGGATGTCTATCGATCAGCAGCGGGGCATCGTGTATGTGCCTGTCGGCTCGGCTTCGATGGATTTCTATGGAGGGAAGCGTAAGGGAGCGAACCTGTACGCGGACTGTCTGCTGGCGCTGGATGCCGCTACGGGTAAGCGTTTGTGGCATTTCCAGTATATCCATCACGATACCTGGGACTGGGACCCTTCTTCGGCACCCGTGTTGCTGACGGTCACCCATGACGGTGAGAGGATCGATGCCGTGGCCCAGACCACAAAGACCGGTTTTGTCTTTTTATTCAACCGCGAGACGGGCAAGCCGTTGTTCCCCATCGTAGAGACAAAAGTGGATACGGCCACCAGGCTGGCGGGGGAGAAGCTATGGCCTACGCAGCCTGTACCGCAGCTGCCCAAGCCATTTGTCCGGCAGTCATTTACGGAGAAGGATATCAACCCTTATCTGACACCGGAGGAGTATGAGGATGTCAGACAGCGGCTGGCGGGCTATCATACCGGGATGTTCATCCCCCAGTCCAAAGAGGGTACGGTGATCTTTCCCGGTTTTGACGGCGGAGCGGAATGGGGTGGTCCGGCGGTGGACCCGGCTACCGGCATACTATATGTGAATGCCAACCAGATGGCCTGGATATTGAAGATGCTGGATGTGGACAGCAAGCCGAAACCGAGGGAGGACCTGGGCGCTGCGGGTAAACGGCTGTTCATGCAGCATTGCATGTCCTGTCATGGAGCGGACAGGAAAGGCAGCGGGAATTATCCATCCATATTAAATATCAATAAGAAACTGGATGAGGGGCGGTTTATTTCCTTTATCAATACGGGCAGGAGGATGATGCCGGCTTTTGCGCATCTGAAGTCGCAGGAGAAGGATGCCATTGCATCGTATGTCCTTGAATTGAAGGATAAGCAGCGGATGCCATATGTGGACGAGCTGTCTGCGCGGGACAGTTTCCGGTTGGTCCCCTATAATATCTCGGGGTATCATAAATTCCTTTCGAAGAGTGGAAAGCCTGCCATCTCTCCGCCCTGGGGCACGTTGAGCGCCATTGACCTGAACAGCGGGCAGCTGGTGTGGACGAAGACGCTAGGGGTGGAACCGGACCTGAAGGACCCGCAGACGGGAACGGAGAATTATGGCGGCCCCATCGTGACGGCGGGGGGAGTGCTTTTTATAGGGGCCACCAAGGACGGATTGTTCAGGGCTTTTAATAAGCGAACGGGGGAGCTGTTGTATCAGCGGGAATTGCCTGCGGCCGGGTTTGCCACGCCTGCGACTTATATGGTAAATGGCCGGCAATATGTGGTGATCGCCTGTGGCGGCGGCAAGCTGGGAACGCATTCCGGGGATAGTTATGCGGCTTTTGCTTTACCGGAGAAAAAATAAACGGCATGTATAGAGTACTGTTATGGCTTTTTTTGGGATCTCTTGGTTATAGGGGGGCTGCTCAGTCTTTTCCTGAGGTAGTTCACCGGATCGTATTTCTTGGGAACAGCATTACTTATGCGGGGAGATATATCGTGGATATAGAGACTTATTTTATCACGCACTACCCCGGGAAACATTATGAGTTCATCAATGCCGGTCTTCCCAGCGAGACCGTCTCGGGGCTTTCCGAACCGGGGCATGCCGGGGGACAGTTCCCCCGGCCGGACCTGCATGAAAGGCTGGCGAGGGTATTGGCTTTGACAAAGCCGGACCTGGTGTTTGCGTGTTATGGGATGAACGATGGGATCTATATGCCTTTTGATGAGGAGCGGTTCTTACGGTTCAGAGCAGGTATCTTATGGCTTCACCGGGAGGTGACGAAGACAGGGGTCCTTTTTATCCATGTGACGCCGCCTGTATTTGATGAGCAGAAAGGAGGGCATAAAGGTTATGAGGATGTCCTGGACCGTTATTCCGAGTGGCTGCTGCAGCAGCGGGATTCGCTGGGCTGGCGGGTGGCGGATCTTCATTCTCCCATGAAGCGGTATTTTGAGGATCACCGGCGTTTGGATCCGGCATTTGCGTTTGCCGGGGATGGGGTACATCCTGACAGTCTGGGGCATTGGATCATGGCCAGGGCGATATTGCGGTATCTTGGAGAGAAGTTGAGCGAAGGCGATGGGATGGATGTTGTTTTGGGCGGGAAGGACCGGAAGATACTTGCGTTGGTAGAGGAGAAGCAGGATCTGATGAAGGATGCCTGGCTGACGGCTGCGGGGCATAAGCGGCCGGGGATGAAGAAGGGGTTGCCGTTGGAAGAGGCGAAGGTAAAGGAGGCGGAGATAGAAAAAAGGATCGGTGAATTGAACAAATAACAGGCCCCGCCCGGGGTTATGCGGGAACGATGATCACTTCAATGCCCAGGCTTTCCAAATCTTTTTTATAATGATCGGATATCCCGCTGTCGGTGATCACCTGGTCTACTTCTTCCAGTCCGCAGATGCGGCCGAAGCCTCTTTTCCCGAATTTGGTAGAGTCGGAAAGGACGATGATCTTTTGTGATTGTGCGATCATTT
>DASZVM010000357.1:0-5669 GCA_035547295.1 Puia sp.
CCACCTGGAAAGTATCGAGATCTACACGGTGCGGGAAAATGTCAACCTGGTGGACGTTCTGAAGGCAATGGAAGCCAGTTCTGAAAGGCTGCCGGATGACAAGGATAATGCGGCGCTGAAGGCTTATTTTACAAAAGTATATCCCGACCTGGATTTTGCCCGTGTATACAGCAGTGATCTGAAGAAGATGGTAAAATGGTTCAGCGTGCTGAAAGCAAATGACATCGAGATCAAGCTGAGCGAGGCGCCTGTGGAAGAAGAAGCCGGGGAAGAAGTAGAAACAGCCGAAGTCGAGAAAGCGCCGGCAAAGGCAAAGAAGGAAAACGCGGAGGAGAAGGCTCCCCCGAAAGCAAAGAAAGAGGAAGAAAAGGCGCCGGCAAAGGAGAAAAAGGCCGTGAAGAAGGTCGAAGAGGAAGAGGAAAAACCGAAAAAGGCTGCACCGAAGAAGAAAGCGGAGAAAGAGGAAAAGGCTGCTCCAAAGAAAAAGCAAGCGGAGGAAAAGCCGAAGAAAGCTGCAAAAAAGAAATAAATAAAACCGGATGAAGCATACTGCCGATTTAGCAAAACCCGAAAGACATTTTTTACCGGGTGATTTTGTGTTGACGGACTGGCAAGGGTTGGAGCCTTATTTACAGGACCTCGAACAGCGGGTGCTGGACTCAAGACAGGCGCTGGAAAAATGGCTTCGTGACTCCAGCGAGCTGGAGGCGGTGGTCAGCGAAGATGCCAGCTGGAGACAGATCCGCATGACCTGTGATACGGAGAATAAAGAGCTGGAGGAAGCTTTCCGGTATTTTGTGATGGAGATACAGCCCAATATCCAGCCGTATGGCGACCGGCTTAATCGCAAGCTGGTGGAATGTCCTTATACCAGTGAGCTGGATCAGCATCAATTCTTTACCTATCTCCGCAGCGTAAAGAAAAAGATCGAGCTTTTCAGGGAAGAAAATATCCCCATACAGGCCGAGCTGAGCGTGCTGGCCCAGCAATACGGGACAATTGCCGGTAAAATGACGGTGACCATAGACGGCAAGGAGTATACTTTGCAGCAAGCGGCAAAGTTCCTTGAAAACCCGCAGCGGGAAGTACGGGAAGATGCCTACAGAAAGGTACAAGAGCGCCGGCTGCAGGATAAGGATGCGTTGAACGATCTTTATACGCAGCTTGTAAAAAAGCGTCACCAGGTGGCGGTGAATGCGGGTTTTGCGAATTACCGCGACTACAAGTTCGAGGACCTGGGGCGGTTTGATTATACCAAGGAAGACTGTTTTCATTTCCACGATGCGGTGAAGGAGTATGTTCTGCCGCTGGTGGCCCGTATCCATGAGCAAAAGAAAAAGAAGCTGGGTGTCGATACGTTACGTCCATGGGATACGGAAGCGGAGCCTGCGGGGACAGAACCTTTACGCCCTTTCAAAGATGGGGGGGAACTGATCACCAAGACCATCGAATGTTTTGATCAGCTGGATCCTTTTTTTGGCGATTGTCTTCGTACGATGAGGTCCATGGGGCGTTTTGACCTGGAGAGCAGGAAAGGAAAAGCTCCCGGCGGCTATAACTGCCCGTTAGCAGAGACCGGAGCGCCTTTTATTTTTATGAATGCAGCCGGACAGATGGGAGACCTGACGACGATGGTGCATGAAGGCGGTCATGCCATCCACTCTTTTCTGGCGCATCCGCTGGAATTGAGCGCCTTCAAGGAATATCCGATGGAGATCGCGGAAGTGGCGAGCATGTCCATGGAGCTGTTCAGCATGGATCATTGGGATCTGTTTTTTGCAAAAAACGATTTAGCACGTGCTCGCCGTCATCAGCTGGAACGTGTTATTACGATATTCCCATGGATTGCTACGATCGATAAATTTCAACACTGGGTATACGAAAACCCTGCGCATTCGCTGGAGGAGAGAAAGGAAAAGTGGCTGGAGATCCTGCAGGAGTTTTCCTCTCAAGTGATTGACTGGCAAGGATTAGAGCAATACAGGCCCTATGGCTGGCAACGGCAGCTGCACCTTTTCGAAGTACCTTTTTACTATATCGAATACGGTATTGCACAGTTAGGGGCCATCGGTCTGTGGAAACAATATAAAGAGAACAAACAGAAAGCATTAAACAATTATATGGCTGCGCTCAGCCTGGGAGGGACTCGTACACTACCGGAATTATACGATGCAGCACAGCTTCGGTTTAACTTTTCCAAAGAACATATTAAACAATTAATGGAATTTGTCTCTTCAGAATTAGACCAAATTTGTCCCTAAAATTTTTTAAAAAATACCCGGAAAGTAGTACTTATACCTATTGTTCGTATGCTTTTTTCCGGCTATATTTGCAATAGACAATGAGATACGTGCGGGTGAACCAATCACCTTCTACATAAAAAAGCTACTAATCAGAGCCTTAACCAAAAGTCCCGGTGTTTCTACATCGGGGCTTTCGCTTTTAAGAAGGTCCATGTTCGCTGCGTGCTGAAACCCGCCAGGGGCCTGGCTTAGCCGCTCAGGAGTTGCAGCTCTTACAAACACCGCTGACAAGCATTTCTACCTGCTCTGCAATGAATCCCTTTGGAAGATGGATAGCGGGTACGTTCACGCCTTCCAGACAGACGGTATTTCCGCAGGCGCTGCAAACGAAGTGTACGTGATCATCATGATGATGACCGCCGGAGCAGTTATCCCTGCATAACGCATAACGTATAGAATTATCCGCCGTCGGGATACTGTGTATAAGACCCTTTTCCAGGAAGGCTTGCAGCGTGCGATAGACGGTGACGCGATCGAATTTTTCTCCCGCACGCTTTTCGATATCGCTGTGCGCAAGCGCGCCTTCCTGTTGCAGAAAAAGCTCGAGGATCTTTTTTCTGCCGCTGGTCACGCTCAGCTGATTGCGTTTGAGTATCTCTTCAATTTTACGATCCATTACCTATCCGGGATTATTGTTAAATAAATTATTGGCAAAACGAGGGGTGGATGAAGCCGGTTCCTTTAGCAATACCCTGATATCTTTTTCCATCTCGGCAAGCTCATCTTTTTTAAGACTGTCGTAGATCTTTCGTACCCGACCGGATTTGTCGACCAGTGCCAGGAACTGGGTATGGATGAACTGCTCGTCGATGTTGGTTGCATTGTTCTTCGGATCATCCAGTAAGTAGCTTCCGCGCGCAAGATGATACAGGCTGTCCTTGCGTCCTGTGAGGAACCACCATTTGCCGGGGTCCGCGCCGAGAGAGTCCGCGTAGTGCTTCATACGGGCGACGGTGTCTGTCTCGGGATCAACCGTGTAAGAGAGGATACGGAAGTCCGGTTCGCCGGCGAATTCCTTCGCAACCATTTTCATGTTGTTATTCATCTTTGGACAGATGCCTTTACATGTTGTAAAGAAGTACTCGGCAACATATACTTTTCCCGCCACGTCCTTTTCCGTGATCTGTCTGCCTTCCTGATTGGCAAAAGAGAAAGACTGTACATAGCTGATCACGGGCAGCTGGTCACCGCCGGCAAAGCCCGGAATAAAGCGGGCCAGGGCGAAATAAAATCCCAGGAACAGCACGAGGAAAAAGCCGATGATATATGCCAGTTTTTGTTTGTTCATGATATAACAAAGTTACGACTTGATAGAGCAAATCGGGCCTTTGGGAAAATAATTTGCAACATTGTTGCGTTTGTGTTATTTTTGTCTTTTGCCTTTATGCTGCGTAAGATCAACTGGGATATTTTGGGCATCAGTGCTTCTGTATTGTGCGCTATTCATTGCGCCATCCTCCCTTTGCTGCTGGTGAGCCTTCCTGTGCTGGGTGTGAACATTATACATAATGCGGCTTTTGAATATGGGATGATCGTCCTGGCATTTTTGGTGGGAAGCCTGGCCCTTCTGCATGGTTTTCGTCATCATCATCGTCATCCCGGACCCTGGCTGCTGTTTACGGCGGGGCTGCTGCTATTGGTAGCCAAGCAGATATGGCACCAGTACGAGCTGTGGTTCCTTCCTTTTGCCATGACTTTTGTCATTGGGGCACATGTGGTCAACTATCGCTTTTCCAGGGGCCGCAGCGGATGGAAGGGGCAGGAGGGTCCGGCGGGGTCTGAGGGGAAGGGCGACAGCCAGGAAGAGCAGGGGCGGGAAAGGGCATGAGCGGTAAAGGACCGAATATGGCAGGGAATTGTTAACTTTGAGTAATAAACAAGGCGCGCTATGATCAAAACAGGAAATCCAGTGATCAGTATCTACACTGAAATGACACCGAATCCGGAGACGATGAAATTCGTGGCTAATAAGCTATTGTATCCCGGTAAGAGCATCGATTTCCCTGATGTGGAAGCCGCCAAACCTTCTCCGCTGGCCATCGAGCTTTTTGGCTTTCCCTTTATAAAAAGCGTTTTTATCGCCAGCAATTTTGTTACGCTGACAAAGACCTCCGATACGGACTGGAACGATGTCATCCCCACCATCCGGCAGTTCCTGAAAGAATACCTGGAAGAGAATAAGCCTGTCATCAACGAAGATGAGGTGGTCGTCGTCAAGTCCGAAGGCAATACCATTGACGCGGATGATGACGATGTCGTCAAACGTATCAAGGAGCTGTTGGAAAACTACGTAAAACCTGCCGTGGAAATGGACGGCGGCGCCATCCAATTCAAAAGCTACCAGGAGGGGGTCGTCAACCTCATGCTGCAGGGAAGCTGCTCAGGCTGTCCTTCATCAATGATCACGCTAAAAGCAGGCATTGAAGGCATGATGAAGCGTATGATCCCCGAAGTAAAAGAAGTAGTGGCAGAAGCGGAATAAGCGGACAATGGACCTTGCCGGGCTCTACCATCAATTCATCACGGATCTGCAACATACATCCTGGCTGGAATTTATCGCTGTGCTGGCCGGTATCCTCAGTGTCTGGTTCAGCCGGCGGGAAAACATCTGGGTATATCCCACCGGGCTGGTAAATACCATTATCTATATTTATCTCAGCTTCAAGTCGGCCTTATTGGGCGAGGCCAGCGTGAATTTTTACTACACGGTGGTAAGCATCTACGGCTGGATCCTCTGGGCGCGAAAGGATCAGCAGCAACGTCCGGTGTTACATATCACGGCATCCAACCGGCGTGAATGGCTGCAGCAGCTGGGGTTCTTTGCTTTCTTTTATGTGGCTGTCTTTTGCGCTCTCACCTGGCTGAAAAAGGATTTTGCTCCGCAGGCGATCCCCTGGGCGGATGCTTTTGCTTCTGCTACTGCCTATACTGGTATGTGGCTGATGGCAAAAAAGAAAGTGGAGAGCTGGCATTGGTGGATCGCGACCAACTTCGCCTCTATCCCGCTCTATTTTGTCAAGCATTACGTATTTACCAGCGTTTATTACCTGGTCCTTTTGCTCATGGCCATATCGGGTCTTATCGAATGGAGCAGGAAAGCCAAACAGACAGATTATGCCGATTAGAAAGATCGTCGTCATCGGACCGGAGTCCACGGGAAAAAGCACGCTATGCGAAGGCCTGGCCGCTCATTTCCGGTCCGACTGGGTTCCGGAATATGCGCGGGAATATCTGCTGCGGCACGGGAAGGAGTATCAATTCCCGGACCTGATGACGATTGCACGGGGACAGCTGGAGCTGGAGGAACGGCATGCTGCGGCATTGGTGGCGCGCAAAGATGATGATCCCATTTTGTTTATCGATACG
>DASZVM010000358.1:0-7979 GCA_035547295.1 Puia sp.
ACGGTAAAATTCCGCAACGGCTTTAACCAGTATTCAGTCAACCAGGACTATAAAGAGCCCTACAGCTACATCGCCTACAGCTATATCTCCCAGGGCAACTACAGCGTTACCAATACCAACTATTTCGACATCACCAGCGACCTGATCCTGAATTATAAGCACCGGTTCAGCGACGCCTTTAACATCAGCGTCACGGCAGGCGGCGCCAACGCTTACAGGAATTATAAGTCGGCCTACACGACAACGGACGGCCTCACCATTCCCGGGTTTTACAGCCTTACCAACTCGATCAATGCGCTGAAAGGCACCAGCACCCTGCAGGAACGCAGGACGGCCAGCCTTTATGGAATGGTAGACATCGAGGCATTGAAGTTCCTGTACCTCAATTTTACAGGCAGATATGACAAGACCTCTACGCTGCCCATTGCCAACAACGCTTATTTCTATCCTTCCGCCGGCGTGTCCGCGGTATTATCCGACGTGCTGCAATTGCCGCAGGCGGTGTCCTTCCTCAAGGTGAGGGCTTCCTGGGCGAAGGTCAACACGGGCTTTGTAGACCCCGATAACCCCTACGCACATCTGACGGTATATGGCATCGGCCAAAAATGGAACAATGTTCCTTCCCTGGTCTGGCCCACAACGTATATCTCGCCTAATCTTATTCCGCAGACCACCCTTTCAGGGGAATATGGTCTGGCCGTCGGATTGCTGAAGAACAGGATCAATATCGACGCCACGTGGTTCAGGAACAGGGAGTCCAATAATTATGACAATGTGCTTCAATCCCAGGCCAGCGGCTATGTCAGCCTGTTCACCAATGCCAATGTATTCATACGGAAAGGCTGGGAATTCGTCATCAGCGGTTCGCCCGTCAGGACACGTGACTTCAGATGGGAGACCGGTATCAATTTCAGCAACACCCATCTCTGGCTGAAGAAAGCTACCCTGAACAAGGACGGTTACATCACCTACACGGATAAATACAGCTCATCCCACCTCGTGAAGGAAGGCCAGCGTACGGACAGGATCTATACCTGGGATGCCCGTACTCCTGACGGAAAGGCCATCTATAACAGCAATGGCATGCAGGCTACGGCTGAATATGCGCAGCCCTTTGGATACGGCGCCCCTGACTGGTTCTACGGATGGCAGAATACTTTTTCCTATAAGAACTTTACGCTTAGCTTCTCGTTTGACGGCAGACTGGGGGGCCTCATCTATTCCACCACCAACCAAAAAATGTGGTGGGGCGGTACTGCGCCCGGCACGGTGAACAAGTTTCGGGATGATGCCAATGCCGGCAACAGCACATATGTCGGCCCGGGCGTCGTGGTGACATCAGGCGATGTAACCTATGACAACTATGGCAACATCACATCCGACACGCGGAAATACGCCCCCAACACGACGGCTGTCAACTACATCAGCTTTATGCAAACCACCAGCGGGGGAATGCTGAACAATTACTTCTATTACAAGGGCACCTACCTGAAAATGCGTGAGCTGGTGGTGACCTATACCCTTCCGGCCAGATGGATAAAAGGGGCTTTCAGCTCCGCCTCGGTGTCGCTCATCGGCAACAACCTCTTCATCCTTTCCAAACTGCCGAACGTAGACCCGGACGCGGAAAGCGACAATCTGCAGACACCTTCCATGAGGAGCATGGGTTTCAATATCAATCTTAAATTCTAAACTCATTTCAAATGAAACATTTTAAGATAGTCCTGTTTATCGCAACGCTTGCCTCCTGCAAAAAATTCCAGGATTTCCAGGTGAATCCGAACAACCCCACCATCGCCGACCCGGCCCTGGTGCTGACCAACCTGGAACGTATTGCTTTCTCCACGGTCACTACGGACGCAGCCCTTGCCAGCCGGCAGCTGGTGTACACCCAATCCTCCAGCAATGCGCAATATTATGGATGGCAGCGGGGAGGTTTTAGCTACGCCGATATCACCCAAACGGTAAAAATGGAGCAGGAAGCTGCCCGTGTAAACAAACAGAACTACCGCTATATCGGGAAATTCTTCCGGGCTTACTTCATCGTGGAAATGACCCAGATGTTTGGAGACATCCCTTATTCTAAGATGATGCAATCCATTTCGAACAATGATTTCACGGATACATCCGCCACCCGGCCGGTATATGACAAACAGGAAGATATTTACCTGGGCGTGCTGAATGACCTCAAGATCGCCAGCGACTCTATTTCGTCACAGCAGGTGGCTATCGGCGGGGACATCATATACGACGGGGTGATCGATAACTGGAAAAAGTTGATCAATTCCTTTACATTGAGGGTCCTGATGAGCCTTTCAAAAAAAGAAAGCAACACCACGCTGAACATAAAGCAGCGTTTTAATGAGATCGTTTCCGACCCCACAAAATATCCCCTGTTCGGATCCAATGCCGACAACGGCCGGCTCCCCTATTACAATATCACGGGCAACCAGTACCCCTACTACAACGACAATTCAATGAAGACGGACTTTTACCTGGACAGCTCGTTCGTGGACATCCTGCAGGGTCTGAAAGACCCCCGCCTTTTTGTCTTCGGTCAGCCGACGCCTGCATCAGCCCTGCCCGCGGACGACGTAAATGCCTATGACGGACTGGTCGGCAGTGCCCCGCTGGATTATAATACCAGCAAAAGAGGCCAGGGCAAAGCCTCCCAGATCAACAAGCGCTACGCCTACGAACCCCTTAACGAACCCAGCCTCCTGATGGGATACGCCGAATTACAGTTCATACTAGCCGAAGCCGCGGTACGTGGATGGATCAACAGCAACGCCGACAGCCTTTACAAAAAAGGAATAGAAGCCTCCCTGGAGTTCTCGGATTTCAACAATACCTATTCCGGTGCCGATATCACCAGCTACCTCGACCAGCCGGCCCTTACTTTACAGCCGGGCAACGAGATCAAACAGATCATTACACAGAAATATATCGGCATGTTCATGAACACAGGCTGGCAGCCTTTTTACGAGCAGCGCCGGACGGGCTACCCAATATTCGAAACAGCGGGCGCAGGGATCCTGAATGGAGGGAAGATCCCCAAAAGATGGATGTACCCTTCGGATGAATACACTAACAATCCGGCCAACGTGCAAAATGCCGTCAAGGCCCAATATCCCAATGGAGACGATATCAACGGGACGATGTGGCTCATACAATAACAAATGAATGCGGCACCTGGAAAAGGTGCCGCATTTTGAACATTTAGTACTTGGCGGGTTCATTCGGCTTCGGCAATGACGCCTTTATAAACTTCCGTAGGTTATCCGTCGCCTCGGCAAGATCGGGCTTGCGCAGATACATCATATGCCCGCTGCGATACCCTTCCCAATGCAGTCTGTCCTTTAGCTTGCCGCTGGGGTCCAGCTGCCAGAGACTATATTTCGCATTGAAATAGTCACAGGCTCCGTCATAATAGCCCGACTGTATCAGCAGATGCATAAAAGGGTTCTCCGCAATCGCCTGACGCAGGTTCTCCCCCGTATGATCATTCTGGTTATTCCAGGGACGCACAGGACCAAAAAGATAATATTGCAGGTCCGTCTTGTAATGAAGCTCTTCCCGCAGATATACATTCATCGCCGGCATAAAAGCATGGTTCCATGAATTCAGCTCGGCATTATAATCCGGCCCCTCTCCCGCATCCTGCATATCCAGACCGCGGTACCGGCTGTCCAGCCTGCCTACGGTAAAGCCTTTATCTCTCAGCAGCTCTTTCCAAAAGAAATTGGAAGGTATGATCAGGTTGGCCTGCAGGATGAATTTATCCGACAGCCCGGTGTAACGGGCCATCTTTACGGCCAGCTCTTTTTTCTTCGTCTCTTCCAGGAAACCGCCTTTTGCAAGGGCAGGTATCAGCTCATTGACCGTAAAGTTCTCCACCTCGGGCAGGAGATCCGTAAGGTCCTTGCTCTGCAGGTCGGCCGGGAGTACTTTATGATACCAGGCGGTGGCGGCATAATAAGGTACACGCAGGGAAGCCTTTACATAGTCGCTGCGCTCGATGCCCAGCTCGGTAGGGCTGACAAGTATCACACCGTTGAGATACATCCATTGTGCCTCCTGCAGCTCGAGGGCAAGCCCCGAAGCGCGGGTCGTACCATAGCTTTCCCCGATGAGGAACTTTGGCGAGGCCCAGCGGTTCTTACGGGACACGAACGTGGCGATCCATTGAGCGAGATATTTGATATCCTCATTCACCCCAAAAAAACGGGAAGTCGGGACATCCTTACTCACAGCTCTTGAAAACCCCGTATTCACAGGATCCAGGTAAACGATATCTGCAATATCAAGGATTGAATGGGGGTTTTCTTTTACACCATAAGGCTGTATGGGGAACCCTTCGTCATCGATGTTCAGACGGCGCGGTCCCGTATAGCCGATCTCCATCCATACGGAAGGAGTGCCGGGACCTCCGTTGAAAGAGATCACCAGGGGACGGGACGCTCGGTCTTTGACATCCGACCGCTCATAATATGTATAAAAAACACCGGCGATAGGTTTACCTTCCTCATCCCATACAGGCATGGAGCCGGCCGTGGCATCATAAGGGACACGTACTCCTCCGATGGTGACCTCTGCATGGGTCGTGACGGAAGAATCGATGTTGAGCGTCCGGCTGCCGGCAGGCATTTTTTCCACCGGAGGCGTTGGCGGTGCGGAAGAGGCGGCATTTCGCTGTCCCTCGTTCCTTTGTGCACTGACGTGACCCAGTATGGTCAGCGCCAACAATAGAAAACGGAATTTTCTCATATGTCTGTTTGTGATTACTGCGAATATACAGGATTTTACCCCTCTCTACGCCATCGCCGGATCGCTGATGCTATCCTTACCTGTCTCTATTCTGCCGGCATACCGTCTCTCATAACCTTCATATCCCTCCACCAGGATGCTGAGATCATACCACCCCGACTGTGCCTTCGTATCCAGGATAAAACTAGGACTGCCCCCTTCCCCGCCGCCAGGCGCCACGGATCTTGTCTGAAGCTTCGTTCCATAAGCATTATCCCTTATCTGTATTTTATAGCCACGGTCCCCATCCGTATTTACCACACGTAACAATAGCCGGCCGCTTAATTTATAATCAGGAGCAAATTCGTAATCCAGGTTGAATACAACGGGCGGATCGACCTTGATGCCGGCAAACCTCCTGTAGAACCCATTGGGCCCATTCACCCGCAGGTCATAACCTCCATCCGCAAACAGCGTCAGGGGAAAATCATCCGTCAGCTGATCCCCCGCGGCAACGGCATAATTCCGGACCAGCCGCTCCTTCCCATGCACATGGGCCGTAAATGGACTGCCCGCCGACCTTTCTCCAAAAACCATCTTATCCACATGCAACCCAAGCGTGAGCGCAGTCCTGTCGTCGTTGAGATCGGCCTCGGCATACAGCTCATACGGCAGGGCGCAGGAAGGTTTTGTCCCCTTTTCCTGCACCGGCATCAGCGGGGATGAGGAAGGATCACGCTTCACCTGCTCGATGTCCTCCTTCGTCAACTGTTTATAGCCGGGCAGCTGCCGGAACTTTGCCTGGTGGATATCCTCGATCACCTGGTGCTGGACCAATGGTTTGGGCGTCGGTATCCTTTCTCCGTTGTAAGGACGAAATACGGAAGTAAGGTCTCCACAAACGGCCCTCCGCCAGGCAGTGATATTTTCCTCCACGATCTTTTTACCGCCTGTCTTATGCTGCAGGAATTTTTCCATCAACTGCAATATGGATGTATGATCAAACACCTGCGAATTGACATATCCCCCCCTGCTCCAGGGAGAGGCTATCACCAACGGTACCCGGTAGCCCAGACCGATGGGCCCGCTTCGGGCCTCATGCTCCGTAGCCCGCTGCAGATCCTGCTCCTTTGTCACCCACTCGACACCCGTATCGATGTTCTTTGACACCAACCCTGTTTCAGGACGGCCGGGATCGGGCGCCGTAAAAGGAGGTACATGATCGAAATAGCCGTCATTCTCGTCATAGCAAAGGATGAATATCGTCTTCTTCCAGACTTCAGGATTATGGGTAAGGATATCCAGCACTTCGGAAACATACCAGGCTCCATACCAGGGGGAGCTAGGATGATCGGAGAAATTCGAGGGAGCCACCAGCCAGGACACAGTGGGCAGCTGACTGTTGCGTACATCCTGCCTGAACTGGTGCAGCACATCTCCCCTGGGCACCTGTATCTCTCCACCCTGATAATTCAAGGTGGCCAGGTTATGAAAATGGGGGTCCTCGCTGTTACGGGTAAATGCCCTGGTATGCAGCGACTGCAGTTTTGGCGTCAGCTTGCTGAAATTACCGGGCGTGATCTGTTTTTGTTGCTCTTTCAGGGATGCCAGCGTCTTCTGCTTCTGATCCAGCTGTTTTTTCAAAGCCTCATCCGAAGGCGACGCATCGATCTTCTGCTGCAGTTCCTCTATCTCTTTGGCCGTACGCTGTATCAGCATAGGGATAAAGGGTATATAAGCCCGTGAGTACCGGACATTGTATTGTGAGAACCACTCGAGGGGATTGTCCGTAAAATTCGACAGCCAGTCTTCTTCCTCTCCTTTAAAAGCAGGATGCACGCTCAGCTCATTCTGATAGATCCGCCAGTCGATGCCATGCTCCTCCAGCCGCTCGGGGAAGGTCGTCCAGGACGCCTCCATGTCATAATCCGTATCGTCATTGCGTACTCGTGCCCTTGTCTGTGCATTCTGCTCGTCCCGTATCGTACCTGTCCATAGGTACAGACGGTTGGGGGTGGTCCCCGTCAGGGATGAACAGAAATTCTGATCACAGACGGTAAAAGCATCCGCGAGGGAGTAATAGAACGGGATGTCCCGTCGGTCATAATAACCCATTGTCAGGGGCATGTGCGCATACTCATGGTTGCCGGAGGGTTTGGCCTGCAGCCATTGATCATGTTTGCCTTCATTACGGGCGTCTATCTGGTTGGACCAGGAATGAGGCAGCGAGCCCATCCAGGTGGCCTTTGTATCCTTGATATCCAGCCGGAAAGGAGCATAGGTCTCCCCGGCAGCATTGGTCTGCAGCCATACAGGGTTGCCATCCGGCAACTGGATAGCCCGGGGATCACGATACCCCCGCACCCCTTTCAGACTGCCATACGCATGATCAAAGCTCCTGTTCTCCTGCATAAGGATCACAATATGCTCGGCATCGAGCCAGGTGCTGCCTGTGGGAGGATCGATGGCCAACGCTTTTTGAATGCTGGCGGGAAGGACGCCGGACAGACCGGTGGCCCCCGCAATCATGGCCGCTTTTTTGATAAATTCTCTGCGACTATCCATTGTTCGATACGGGTTGTATGATGGGTAAATCTGTGTAAAATAGGGTCATAATACCTTATCTGAGAGCATAAGGTATTAAACAAATGTAAATTATAACAAAAAGGGTTCAGGAAAATCCGTGGATTTTTTTCTACAATTTTCCCCGCAATACAAAAAATACACATTCGACATCCTGATCCCGGCGCATCATTCACAAACCTTAAACAGCACCACTCATGAAGTACACGAATATCCGGCTGGTAGACGATGACCTGGACGACAGGATGCTTTTTGAACAGATCATCGGGGAAACGGACCCGGACGTCCGGGTCCATTGCGCCGGAAATGGGCTGGAAATGATAGCCTGGCTGGATAGATCCGCCGACCAGGACCTGCCCGACCTGGTGATCCTGGATCAAAACATGCCAAAGATGACGGGCAGGGAAAGCCTGACATTCCTCAAAGAAAGCCCCCGGTATAAGGATATCCCGGTCATCCTTTATTCCACTTACCAGATAAAGGACTTCTATCTTTCCTGCCGGGAGCTGGGAGCGCTGGATGTGATAGACAAGCCGGATACGATACAAGCTTACAGGAACATGATCAGCGGGATACTGAAAGGCGAATAGGCCCTATTCCACTCCTTTTACCCTCATAGGCAATATATACACGGACTCGACTTCCGTAAT
>DASZVM010000359.1:0-1600 GCA_035547295.1 Puia sp.
GATAATGTCTATCCCGCCGGGCCGTATCCTTTTGTGCTCCATGGCTACTTCGGGGATACCCGTCCTTTTCCGGGGGCAGTGGAGAAAATACAACGCCTCTGGAAGGCGAACAGCAAAATGGGAATGGATTCGTCGCTGCATGATTGGGGACCGCCGGGTAGACCATGGGGATATTCGCTGACGATGGATCAATGGCAACGGATTACGGGCTATGATCAGGACAGCAGACAGATGGACATCGATTGTATCCCTGAACTGGATAAGGGAAAGCTGGTGATGGTGCTGCCGGAAGGGAGTGTTTTGCATGAAGGCCCTTTTCCCGGGCTGGTAAGCGGGCGGAACGTATTGGACCTGCATCTGCCTGATGACCATTGGTTCAGGGAATATTTGCAAAGGGAGTACGGTACGGAGGCCGGTGAGCGCATATCCGGCAGCAGGGTCTGGCATATTGCCGTCACAGGGGACGATGGGAATGACGGTACGGCGGATCATCCCTTCCGTACTATTTCGAAAGGCGCTGCCCTGGCGCAACCAGGGGATACTGTACTCGTGCATGCAGGTATATACAGGGAGCGGGTAGCGCCACCGCGCGGCGGTGAACCGGATAAACCCATCACCTATATGGCTGCGCCGGGTGAAAAAGTGTATGTCAGGGGGTCCGATGTATGGAAGCCTGACTGGAAAGACGTGGATGCCGTCCATGGAGTATACGCGGCGGGGCTTGGCGACGTACATTTTGACAACTTCAACCCCTATCAAACAGAGATATCCATGTTCGAGCTGATGGCCGGCTCATCCTTTTACAAGCGCGCGCTCAATCATCAGCATGACGCCGCCAATAATACATCCAGGGACATAAAGGTGCATGCGACGGAAAAATATACTTTGGGGCAGGTGTTTGTGAATGGCAGGATGTTGACGGAGATGCTGAATAAAGAAGAGGTATTGCATAAAAAGGGGTCATGGGCCTTTATAAAGGGCGATGGTAACCTGGTGGTGAATTTTCCCGAAGGGGTTTCACCGGAAGAGGCGTTGGTGGAGCTCACCACCCGCAACAGGATATTTGCCCCTCATCTGCGCGGGCTGGGCTATATCCGGGTGAAGGGTTTTGTGTTCGAGCATTGCGCCAACGATGCGATCTGTCTTCCCCATATGGTAAAGGACCATCCCGAATTGGCCACAGGGCAGCAAGGGGCAGTGAGCACCCGCAGCGGTCATCACTGGGTAATAGAGGACAATATCATCCGGCTGACGAAGACAGTGGGTATGGACGTGGGCTCGGAGTCCACGGGCCCGACGATAAAGGACTACGAGGCTGTGAGCTATCCGGCACCGCCCCGTGGCACGGAAGGTTTCCACCTGATAAAGAACAATACGGTTTCCGACAACGGGATCGCGGGTATCGTGGGAATTGTATTGAAAGACACACGGATACTGGATAACACCGTGGAACGGAATAACCTCCTGCTGTACACCGGCCAGCAGCATGCAGGCATCAAAGTGCTGCTTTGCGATCATTGCGAGGTGTCGGGCAACCTGGTGCGGGACAATGAATGTTTCGGCATCTGGCTGGATAACCAGGTGGACCATGCGATCGTCC
>DASZVM010000360.1:0-8965 GCA_035547295.1 Puia sp.
GGAGACACCCTATGGCTGACCAATACGACCCATGTATACAAGCTCAGTCTGGCTACCCGGCAGCTGTCACAGGCGGAGACACCACAAAAAGATATAAAAAGCATCTCATCCGCCCCCGGATTGCCGGCCATTCTGTCTATCCCGCAGGAGCAGTGGTGGACGGACGAGCTCACGGACGTAAAAGGCAATGTCATTTTCCGGCAGAAAGGGCTGAAGATATACAAGGCACGCTGGCTGGTGACCAACGATTTCAGCTATCCGCCGGGAGATCATCTTTAATTATTATATTTGAGCCCCTTGACAAAAGGCTCTTATGATGATAAAAAGATCCCTCGTTCTTCTCGTTTTAGCAGCATTTACTCTTCTTACCCGCGCCCAGGACCTGAAATTATGGGACATCCGCCCTGCCTCTACATGGATGACGGAAGCCTATCCCATGGGCAATGGCAGGATAGGGGGCATGGTCTTCGGAGGCATTGCAAAAGAACACATACAGTTTAATGAACAGAGCCTGTGGACGGGCGATGAGACAAATACAGGGGCCTATCAGGCTTTTGGCGACCTGTTCATAAGCTTCCCCAACGTGGATACTGCTGCATCGACCCCCGCAGACTATCGACGTCAATTGGACATCGGCAAGGCCATACAGCAGATAACCTACACCGGCAATGGGGTGACATACAAGCGGGAGTATTTCTGCAGCTTCCCTGACCAGGTGATGGTGCTGCATTTTACAGCCGATAGGAAAGGCGCTTACTCCGCCATCGTCAACCTCAGGGATGCGCACGGCGCCCGGACGACCACCGAAGGAATGACCATCGATATCACCGGGCATCTGGAAAACGGACTGAAATACGATGCAAGGGCACTGATAAAGATCGATGGCAGCGGCAGGACAGCCGTGACATCGGACAGCACCCTGAACATCGACAACGCCGATGGCTTTACCATCTTCCTCTCTGCCGCCACGGATTACAGCAACAAACGCAGCCGGCAATGGAGAGGACAGGATCCCACGGGAAAGATCCGCCGCATACTGACAGCTGCCGCGGGAAAAGGCTTTGATCAGTTAAAGGCCCGGCACCTGTACGACTATCAGTCCTTATTCAACAGGGTTTCCATACAGCTGGGCAACGCCTCCCCTGTATCCGGTATACCCACCTACAAACGGCTGCTGAACTACCGGCAGGCCCCTGACCACGACATCGAAGCCCTGCTTTTCCAATACGGACGCTATCTGCTGATCAGCAGCTCGAGGAAGGGCGGGCTTCCCGCCAATCTGCAGGGACTTTGGAACGAGAGCAATAACCCGCCCTGGCGCTGCGACTATCATTCCAATATCAATATCCAGATGAATTACTGGCTTGCGGAGCCCACCAATCTTTCGGAATGTCATTTCCCTTACCTGGATTATATCAACAGCATGCGGGAGGTAAAAAAGGACAATACGGGAAAAGAATATCCCGGCGTCCGTGGCTGGACGGTAAGGACCGAGAACAATATCTATGGCGGGGAAAGCTTCTTATGGAACACACCCGGCAGCGCCTGGTACGTACAGGCCATCTGGGAGCATTATGCGTTTACAAAAGATAAGGCCTGGCTGGGCAGTTTTGGGTATCCCATCCTTAAGGAGATCGTGGAGTTCTGGGACGACCACCTCAAACGCAGACCCGATGGTACCCTGGTGTCTCCCATGGGCTGGAGTCCCGAACATGGTCCCACGGAAGATGGCGTGACCTATGACCAGGAGATCGTGTACGATCTTTTTACCAACTATATCGAAGCCGCCGATGTGCTGCAGATGGACAAGAGTTATCGTGATCATGTGGCGGACATGCGGGACCACCTGCTGAAACCAAAGATCGGACGGTGGGGCCAGCTGCAGGAGTGGGAGACTGACCGTGATGACCCGAAAGACAATCACCGGCATGCTTCGCATCTTTTTGCGCTGCACCCGGGCAGACAGATCAGCGTTACAAAAACCCCCGAGCTGGCCGCTGCCGCTAAAGTGAGCCTCGAAGCAAGAGGGGACGCTTCCACGGGATGGTCCATGGCCTGGAAAATGAATTTTTGGGCAAGGCTGCAGGACGGCAACCATGCTTACCGGATACTAAAGAACTTTATCACATTGGTGGGGGGCAGCGGTGTGGATTATAATGAGGGCGGCGGCATCTATGCCAACCTGCTTTGCGCCCATCCGCCTTTTCAGATCGACGGTAATTTCGGCTATGCCGCCGGCGTGGCGGAAATGCTGGTGCAAAGCCAGGCAGGAGAGGTACAACTGCTGCCCGCATTGCCGGATGACTGGGGCGACGGTCATGTAAAAGGGTTAAAGGCCCGGGGTGATTTTGAGATCACCGATATGCAATGGAAAAATGGAATGATCGTCAAATTGACGATCAGGTCCCTTGCCGGAGGGGATTGCAACCTTCGGGTGCCTGATGCGCTCGCAGGGGCAAAAGCGCTGAAAGGCGTTCGGACGGACCGCGGATGGACCTATCGCTTTGCAACGGTGCCGGGCGGCGTATATACTTTTACTGGTGCTGTTTCCGGGGCTCTTCGTCCCTGATCGCTTTCAGATGGGTCAGGACCAGCGTACCATTTTTAAAGTCAGGCATATTTTTATGCAGCCGCTCCAGGTATTCCAGGGCCCTTGCAGTATCTTTCATCAACAGACAAAGCAGCCCTCTCTGATAATCCTGGTAAGGGTCCTTGTCGATCATGGAATCGAGCTTGTTGACAGACTCGAGAGCCATGGGATAGTCCTTTTGTAAAGTATAGGCGTCCACCATCATCAGGTACATATTGGGGTCGTTGGGGAACAGTGATCTGTATTCGTTCAGGGCCTGCATATATTTCTCATTGTCCAGGTTTACACAGATAGTGATATGCATGAGCTGGAAGGTTTTCCCTTTTTTCAGGGACGCAGGCAGCTGATCATAATACTGTTCCGCTTTTTCATAATTTTTCTGCGTGATCAGCGTCTTGATCATGTTCACCTTTTCCACTTTTTCAAGCTCCTCCTTCGGCATATTCGTATCCATCAGCTTCAAGGCATCCGCAAGGGTCTTGCTAAGGTTCTCTCCGCTGAGATAAACGAACAGGTCTGCCGCCCTGACGCTCTCATCCTCTCTTTTTATCAATTCGAAGTCATGATAGTTCACATTGCCGTCATTGTAAAATCTGAACAGGAGATGCTGCTTGTGGTCCTTTTCATATTGCTTGATCAGCTCATAGCTGCCATTCTCGCCCAGCATGTCGATGATCTCCTTTCCGAACGCTCTTTTATGAAAACCTTCCATGGCCCCTTGTAGCAGGGATTTATTTAAAAAGATCCCTCCTTCTTTTGTCACTTTGGCTGCAAACGCTTTTTCGTCAAAGATCCTGTTGAGCACGCTATAGTCGTGTTGGGTCACAGAGCGTTCGATCCGATGGGCCAGTGCAAGGGCTTCTTCCTTGCTCACGGGTCTGTCGGGTATCGAGCAGGAATGGAGTATCAGTACGGACAGCAACGGTAGAATAAGGTTCTTACGGCCGGATAGGGTCATCATAAGTATGATTTTTGGGGAAAATAGCAAAAGAACTTTGTATTTTTAAACTTTATGAACAGACTATTCTTCTTTTTATTGTTCTCCATCCTTCTACAGCCCGTTTTTGCTCAATTCAAGACAGACAGGAAGCTGGAAGCTCGATTACACGCGCTGACAGACACCTTCCACGGCATAGCAGGGGTATATGTCCGGAACCTGAGGACAGGCAGAGGCGCGGCGATCAATGCCGACACCATCTTTCCTACAGCCAGCATCGTCAAGGTCCCGATCCTGGTGGGCATGTTTAATAAGATCGGGACAGGCGAATTCAAGTATCATCAGCCGATGGTATACCGGGATTCGATGTCCAGGAAGGGATCCGGGCTCATGCAATTCTTCAGGGACAGCACCACCGGCATCGATCTGAAGGATGTTATCACGCTCATGGTCACGCACAGCGACAATGCCGCGGCAGTCTGGTGTGAAAAGCTGGCGGGAGGAGGTGCCGCCATCAATTCCTGGCTGGAGAAGAATGGTTTCCAATACACCCGTGTCAATAGCCGGACGCCCGGAAGGGAGCAGAACAGACAGCTCTACGGATGGGGGCAGACCACGCCCCGGGAGATGGCCCGCCTGGTGACCATGATCCGGAATAACGAGGCCGTCAGCCTTGCCGCCAGTCAAACGATGTACAGGATCATGACCCATGTCTTTTGGGATGAATATGCCCTCTCCAGCATCCCGCCCTATGTACAGGCGGCTTCCAAGCAGGGGATGGTTGACGACTCCCGTTCTGAAGTAGTATTGGTCAACGCGCCGCATGGGGACTATGTCTTTTATATAGCCACAAAGAACAATAAGGACCAGCGATGGGTGCCGGATAACGAAGCCTGGCAGCTGGCCAGAAAGGTCTCCGCATTATTGTGGTCCTATTTCGAGCCCCGTTCAAAATGGCAGCCGGCCGCGGGCGCGGAGAAGCTGTGGTATTGATATGAATTAAATTTTATCTTTGTAGGGTGCCATATAGAAAAGTGCGCCCTACTATGCCTGGAGAAGGTATTTATTCTGATAGTGAGCTGGTTGTTTTATTATCAAAAGACAACCCCCGGGCATTTACGCTGCTATATCACCGGTATTGGAAGATGCTTTTTTCCATAGCCTACAATCGTCTGAAGGATATCCAGGTCGCGGAAGACATCGTACACGATGTATTCATGAGCCTTTGGCATAACCGGAATACCATTTCCCCCGATGCATTGAACCCCTACCTTGCTACTGCCGTCAAATATATGGTGCTTGCCCAGGTGAGAAAGAAGGCGTATGCCAGAAAGTATGAAAAGCTAAAAGGGCTGGCGCCGGTGCCGGATATTCACATCGAGGACAGCATTCATTACCGCCGGATATTAAATATAATAGAAGAAGAGCTGAACAGCCTCCCTGAAAAATGCAGACTTATTTTCAAATGCAGCCGGGAAGAAGGCATGAGCAGCAAAGAGATCGCAGAACGATTTCAGATAAGCCCAAAAACGGTTGATAATCAAATAAATAAAGCACTGCGCCGGCTCAAGCACAAAATACAGGACCTTCTTTGGAGCTTTTTTTAAAAAAAGTTTCTTTTCGCGTAGGTGACCTTCCGCTCTCGATACACTTCACTATATGAAGATCCCCATACAGGTCATCGAGAACTACCTTTCCGGCCGGGCAACTGAGAGCGAGAAGCAGCTGGTTAATGACTGGTACTCCTCCTTCAATGACGAAGTCGTCGAAATTTCCCATGATGACGATGATATGGAGGAGAAGATCAGGATGAACATATACCACCGGTTGCAGCTTGCGGTCGGACCAAAGGCATCCATGCATACCCATCGCTGGAAGAAGGCCCGCTTACTGGCGGCCGCCGTGTTCACCGGGCTGGTCGTTTGCACCGGTCTATATTTATTTAACAAAGGTCGCTCTTCAAAGGACATCCCTGTCGCAAAAAACGTCACATTAAAAATAAAAAATGATATTGATCCGGGAAGCGATAAAGCTACCCTTACGTTGGCTGACGGAACAGTAGTACCCCTGGACAGTTCCGCAAAAGGCGCGTCCATGCAGCAGGGCGCTGCTAAGCTGGTATTCCTCGACAGCGGCCGGCTGGCTTATAAAGACCAGGCAAAGAATGCTTCCGGGCTCCTTTATAACACCATCCACACGCCGCGTGGCGGACAATATCAGTTGATATTGGCTGATGGCAGCAAAGTATGGCTCAATGCCTCATCCTCGCTGCGCTTTCCAACCACATTCACAGGAAAAGACCGGAGTGTCATCTTGACCGGTGAGGCTTATTTTGAAATAGCCCGGGATAAAGATAAACCCTTTCATGTGACCACGGGGAATATGCAGGTGGAAGTGCTGGGCACGGCGTTTAACGTAATGGCTTATGCCAATGAGGCCGCCGTCAAAACGACCTTGCTGGAAGGCAGCGTGAGGATTTCAACAGATGATGCAAAAACGCTGCTGAGACCCGGTCAGCAGGCAACGTTGGATAACAAAACCTCGCAGGTCAGGGTCGGTGAGCCCGATGTCGACGATGCGGTAGCCTGGAAGAACGGGGTATTCCAGTTCAACGGAGACGATGTGGGCACCGTCATGAGACAGTTGGAAAGATGGTATGACCTGGAGATCGTTTATGAAGGCAAAGTGCCCGGATGGCAATTCACAGGATCGATCCGGAGGGATGTCCCTTTGTCAAAAGTGTTGAAAATGTTTGAAGTAAGTGACCTGCATTTCAAGGCTGACGGAAGAAGGATTACCGTGCTTCAATAATAAGATCGATTTATAAACCAAAACAACGCGAATGGGATATTCATGAATGTGAACAAAGATTAGCCTGAAAAAACCAGAGGCGGTGATGACGCCCCTGGCAAATGCAGGGCCAAACAGTACAATCGGGAAGACTGTTCAATTTTTAACCCAAACACTGCAAAAGTATGAAAAAATTGCTTTGTAGGACCCCTCATGACTTAAGGGTCCTGCTTCGGAGGATCTTTTTTGTTATGAAACTAACGGCTGCTTTATTGATCTTTATTTGTTTGCATGCAAGCGCAAAGACGTACTCGCAAAGAGTGACGCTTAACGAAAATAATGCGACACTGCAAAAAGTATTTAAGCAGATACGAAAACAGACAGGGTACCAATTCCTGTACAGGGATGACCTGATACAGGGAGCCGGAAGAATTAACATCAATGTAAAAGACGTGTCTATCGGGGAAGCGCTGGATGAATGCTTTAAGGATCAGCCGCTCACATATACCGTGATCGAAAGGACCATCCTTGTAAAAAAGAAGGTGGAAGTTCCCGTTCAACCCGTCCTTCCGGTGGAACCTCCTGCTGAAATAAAAGGCCGGTTGTTGGATGAGAATGGCAAACCGTTGCAGGGCGTTTCTGTCACCAACCCTCGTTTGAAGAAGGGAACTTCTACAAATGCGGAAGGGGAATTTTCCATTCCCGCGGACGTCAACGATGTGCTGGAGTTCAGCTTTGTCGGATATAAGGCCCAAAGCGTCAGGGTCGGCAGCCTTCAGCAATTTATAAAGCTGGAAATGAAGCTGGATGTGGCTGAATATGCCAATAGCGTCGTCATCGGGTACGGTACGGTAAAAAAGTCCGATCTGACGGGTTCGGTCTCGACTATCAGCGCCGAAAAGATCACACAGGTCAAGGCTGTATCCAGCGTAGCGCAAACATTACAGGGACAGGCAGCCGGCGTACAGGTGAACCAGGCTTCCGGTCAGCCGGGAGAGCAGGTGATCATCAAGATAAGAGGCACCAATTCCATCGGTGCGGACAATACCCCCTTGTACGTAGTGGACGGCATGCCGCTGCCTTCCCTGAGCGTACAGCTGAACCCTGATGATATTGCCAATATCCAGGTGCTGAAGGACGCCTCTTCGGTTGCAATATATGGTTCGCGCGGGGCCAATGGCGTTATTCTCATTACGACAAAAAAAGGCAGGAACAGCAATGGAAAGGCGCAGGTTGCCTACAATGGCTATTTTGGCGTACAGACGCTGCGGAAAAAAATAAAGCTGGTCAACGCCGCTGAATATGCTGAGCTGCAGAATGAGGTGGTTACGAATGATAATGCCTCAGGGTTGAACAATCCGCAGCTGCCCATGCCATGGACGGCTGCACAGATAGATTCGCTGAAAGGGAAGGGGACGGACTGGCAGGACCTGGTCTATCGTCCGGCGAATGTACAGGATCACGATATCTCCATCACAGGAGGGAACGAAAATACCAGGTATTATACTTCTTTCGGGTTCTACGACCAGGACGGCATCATCCACAATTCGAATTACACCCGTCTTTCATTCAGAGGGAACTTAGATCAGAAAATAAACGATCGGCTGGATCTATCCACCAGCCTGTCTTTGCAGCATTCACGCTATTTCCAGCTGAACAACGGTAATGCGGATTATGGAGGCATTCCCTTCCAAACGATGGTCATGCCCCCGACACAGGGAGTGTACGATGCCAACGGTAATTACACAGTATTTACAGGAGTGACCTGGGGGCAGACAAATCCCGTAGGCATGTCAAAGACCCTCTGGAACCCTGATAATTCTTTGCGGCTGATTGGCAACACGGCAGCGACGTTTGAGATTATTGACGGATTAAAGCTCCGGGCAAGTGTCGGCGTGGACAATACCTGGGACAGACAGGATTATTATGTTCCGCCGGCCAACACGTTTGGACAGCCGGGCGGCGCCGCTTCCGTAAACTATAGCAATAGCCTGACCTTTGTCAATGAGAATACGCTGTCCTATCTGAAAAAATTCGGGCTGCATGCTATCGACGCTGTAGCCGGCGTCACCTATCAGTCGACCTTGTCCAAAGGGTTGAACAGCGGAACGGCTACCAATTTTATTTCCACTATCTACCAGGACAATAATTTACAGTCGGCGTCCACAAAAGCCCAGCCAAATACCGTGTATTCAAACAACAAGCTGGTGTCGTATATCGGTCGTATCAACTACAATTATGCCGGGAAATATTTTGCCACCGTCACCGGCAGGTACGACGGCTCATCCGTGTTTGGAGAGGACAATAAATTCGCTTTCTTCCCTTCGGGCGCCCTTGCCTGGAGGATCTCTGAAGAGCCATTCCTCAAGGACAGCCGGGATATCTCCAACCTGAAGATCAGAACAAGCTATGGCGTATCCGGCAACCAGGCCATACAGGCTTACAGCACCCTGGCGCAGCTGAACAACGTGAATGTCGTGCTGAATAATCAGCTCAGCACCGGTTATATCCTTGGCTCGCTGCCAAACAGCGGCCTGAAATGGGAGTCGACGGCGCAATTCGATCTGGGTGTTGACCTGGGAGTGCTGAATGACCGGCTGCAGCTGACCGCCGATTATTATAATAAAAAAACGACCAACCTGCTGTTG
>DASZVM010000361.1:0-3619 GCA_035547295.1 Puia sp.
GGATACGTTGGATACAGTCGGTTTCTTCACAGCGGCCACGGTTTTTTTGGCTGGAGAGGCAGTGGCAACCTTTTTACCCACTGGTCTGGCAGTACTCTTAGCAACCGGGGCCTTCTTGGTCGCTTTACCGGCGCCTGACGAGTGGGCAGGTTTAGCGGCCGCTTTTTTAGCCGGCGCTATTTTCTTGACAGTAGGAGTAGATTTTTTGGCGGGCTTCGCCGCTTTCTTCTTGGTTGCCATACAATTAGGCTTTTTTTGAAACAAACACTTTTAAAAGAACATCATTCACTTCAATTTCAGTGCCATTAGCCAGTTCTGCTACCAACTCGATAGAATCTGCCAAAATTTCCGAGCAAATATAATCATTAAATTGAGTCAAGGAATCCTTAAGGGCGGGTACGGCAGCGACTTTTACTAAAATCCTGTCTGTCAGATCATAGCCATTGTCTTTCCGGATCTTCTGGATGCGATTTACAAATTCGCGGGCATTTCCTTCCTGTGCTAGTTCGGGAGTTACAGTGACGTCCAGGGCTACTGTAAGTGTGTCCTTTCCGGCCACAACCCAGCCTGGGATGTCTTCGCTGGTGATCTCCACTTCATTAATGTTCAATATTAGTGGTTCGCTTTCAATTAACAAAGTATATATGCCTTCTTTTTCCAATTTTGCTATATCTTCTTGCGAAAAAGCGCCCAATGCACTGCTGACGGCCTTCATTTTGGGTCCCAGCTTCTTTCCAAGGGCCACAAAGTTTGGTTTAATCTTTTTCTTTATAAACCCGTCGTTGTCGGAAAGGTATTGCAGCTCTTTCACATTCACTTCCGCTTTTACCAGGTCTTCCACCTTTTCCAGCTGGTGTTTCATCCGGGGGTTCAACACAGGGATCAGCACCTTTTGCAAAGGTTGCCGTACCTTGATATTCACTTTTTTACGGAGGGACAATACCAGGGAGGAGGCATCCTGTGCCAGCTGCATCCTTTCTTCCAGTGCCGTATCGATGGCATTTTCGTTTGCCACGGGGAAGTCGGCATGGTGTACCGAGGCTGCTTTGATCCGGTCCGTAACGTCATTGAGATTGCAGAAAAGCCAGTCCGCAAAGAAGGGGGATACGGGTGCCATCAGACGGGTGACCGTCTCAAGACATTCATAAAGAGTTTGATAGGCGCAAAGCTTGTCATGGCCATAGTCGCCTTTCCAGAAACGGCGGCGGCAGAGACGCACATACCAGTTGCTGAGATGTTCGTCCACAAAATCCTCGATCAACCTGCCGGCGACCGTGGGCTCATAATCGTCCAGGTTTGCTCCCACCTTGGTTACCAGTGTATTGAGGGAAGAGAGGATCCAACGGTCGATCTCCGGTCTTTCCGCCAGAGGCACATAGGTTTCCTGGAAGTTAAAACCGTCCACATTCGCATATAAAGCAAAAAACTGATACGTGTTGTATAGCGTTCCAAAGAACTTGCGCTGGGTCTCCTTGATACCTTCGATATCGAACTTCATGCTGTCCCAGGGAGAGGCGTTCGTGATCAGGTACCAGCGGGTAGCGTCAGCTCCAAAATCCCCAATGGTCTTAAAGGGGTCTACCACGTTGCCCAGCCGCTTGCTCATCTTATTGCCATTTTTATCCAGGACCAGGCCATTGGATACCACCGTCTTATAAGCGATGCCCGGATACCTTTTCTCCAGTTCGACTGCCGGGACGCCTGCCGCCTTCAGCTTCTCGTGGATGGATTCCTTCAGCAGCGCGGCCAGGGCATGAAGGGTGTAGAACCAGCCACGTGTCTGGTCGACGCCTTCCGCGATAAAGTCGGCCGGATAGTTATGTATAAAAGTATCGATATTTTCGAAGGGGAAATGCCATTGGGCATATGGCATGGCGCCGCTGTCAAACCAGACGTCGATGAGGTCCGGGACCCTCCGCATGGGCTTACCATCGGGGGAGGCCAGCACGATCTCGTCCACATAAGGTTTGTGCAGGTCGCTGGTGAGCTTTTCGATATATTTTTCAATGTCATCGCCCTTCGGGGGTGACATGAGCCCCGCTTGTATGGACTGCCGGATGGCATCTCTTAATTCACCAACGGAACTGATACATCTCTCCGCCCTCGTCTTCAATTCTGCCTCTGTCGGATTTTCGGATAATTCCGTCCTCCATACAGGCAGGGGGGTGCCCCAGTACCGGCTGCGGCTGAGGTTCCAATCCACCATATTCTCCAGCCAGCTGCCAAAGCGGCCTTCACCCGTGGATCTCGGTTTCCAGTTGATGGTCTTGTTCAGCTCAACCATTCTGTCTTTCAGGGCCGTGGTCTTTATAAACCAGGCATCCAGGGGATAATAGATGATGGGTTTGTCCGTCCGCCAGCAGTGGGGGTAGTTATGCTCATATTTCTCGATCTTAAAGGCACGGTTCTCCTTCTTCAGCTTGACACAGATGTCGACATTTACGTCAACATATTGAGGGTCATCCTTATAGTTCTTTACATACCGGCCACTGAACTCGCCCAGCCCATCGACAAACTTCCCTTGTTTGTCCACCATCACCAGGATACCTATATTATATTTCTTTCCTACCTTAAAGTCATCCGCGCCAAAGGCCGGGGCCGTATGCACGATACCCGTACCATCTTCCGTGGTGACAAAGTCGCCCAGGATGACCCGGAAAGCATCGCCTCCCGCTTTTTCAGGACTGTTCGCTTCGTAGGGCAGCAGCTGCTGGTAACGGCATTCTTCCAGGTCGCGGCCTTTACATGTCGCCAGGACTTTCCAGGGTAATATTTTATTCCCTTCCTGGTACCCGCTGAAATCTCCATTCTCGCCTTCCGGTTTGAAATATTTGCCCAGAAGCGCCTTCGCCAGGACAATATTCACAGGCAGGTGCGTATAGGGATTGAAGGTCTTCACCAGTACATAATCGATATTCGGCCCCACTGTCAGACCCAGGTTAGAAGGGAGGGTCCAGGGAGTGGTGGTCCAGGCCATGAAGAAAACCTCATCTCCCTCTGCCGCTGCCCTAAACAGGAACTCGCTTTTTTTGTCCCGTACCGCCTTGAACATCACCACTGCCGATGTATCTTTTACATCTTTATACGTCCCGGGCTGGTTAAGCTCGTGTGAGCTGAGACCGGTACCTGCGGCAGGGGAATAAGGCTGTATGCTTACGCTCTCATATAACAGATCTCTTTTATATAGTTCGCCCAATATCCACCAGAGTGTCTCGATATAATCGTTCTTAAAGGTGATATAGGGGTCTTTCAGATCCACCCAATAGCCCATCCGGCGGGTGATCTCATCCCATTTGTCTTTGTATTTCAACACTTCACGACGGCAGGTGTCGTTGTATTCCGCAACGGATATTTTTTTGCCGATGTCTTCCTTGGTAATGCCCAGCATTTTCTCCACGCCCAGTTCTACGGGAAGGCCATGGGTATCCCAGCCGCCCTTGCGTTTGACCTGGAAGCCCTTCATGGTCTTATATCGGCAGACCAGGTCCTTCAATGTCCGGCTGATGACGTGGTGGATGCCCGGCATACCATTGGCACTGGGCGGCCCTTCATAAAATACGAAAGGAGTGGCCCCTTCTTTTAGTTCCACGCTCTTTTCAAAAGCCCGGTTGGCCTCCCA
>DASZVM010000362.1:0-3242 GCA_035547295.1 Puia sp.
CATCATTTTTATTCTATATTTATACAACCTAAGCCTCATCTTTTTATTTCGTCTTCAAATCCCCGTTACTTCTTCGAAAAACCCCTGCCAAGCACTTTCTTCGAAAGACCATAGCACCTGCTCCTATGCATCGTGTCAACAGCGATTGCTATGCGAAATATTTACTACTACATGACAGTAGCAGGCAGCCTCGTATTGTGTCTGGCCGCCTGCAGGAAAGAGCATTCCCCCGGCATCCGACAGCTGACTGTTCATCCCGGAGAGGATATTACAGAGGTCGTCAATGTAAATCTCGGGTACACGGAGTTCATCCTGGAAACAGGGACCTATACAGCCATGCATGGCCAGGGTATATTCCGGAGCAATATCATCATCCGCAGAAAGGATTCGATGTCGGAAGCGAGGATCACGGAACCACTGCAGATCACAGGGGATGGCAACGTCATCGACGGTCTCACATGGGACGGTGATATGGATAGAAAGGTCCGGGTCTCCGACCCCGGCACGCTGGCCATTAGCGGCAGCGGGAATATCGTCCGCAACTGCGTCTTCAGGAATATGCGGATGTCCGGGCACGGTACCTCCATTGTCTGTATCGGCCGGCTTGAGGAAAACAGCGGGCAATTCTTCAACACGCACGCCAATAACAATACCATTGAATCCTGCACCTTCGACAATTGGGGCCTGCGCGGTGAGCCCAAAGGTTCAACAAAGAGCTCCGACTGCATCTCCGTCGGAGCAGAGAACGAAAAAGGCCTTTTCACAGGGACGACCATCCGTAATAACCGGTTTATTAACGGACCTTACAAGGAATATGGCTACAATGCGGCTGTCAAGGTGTTCAATCCCGTAACGCTGGAGTCCAACCTCTTTTACGGAGGGCAGGAATGCATGGAGATCAAGTACGGCAACAGCACGATACGCGGTAATACCATCCATCATTTCTCCGGCTATAATATCCTGGCCAATCGCAGCGGCAGGAATAACCTGTATGAGTATAACGTCGTATATGACGTCAGGGCCGTGGACGGGAGCTCCAGCGCACAGGGTTTCATGATCTGGGAGGCAGGCAACACTGTTTACCGCAACAACCTGATCTATGATTGCGCGCAGACGGGTCTTATCCTGGGCAAGCAGACGGCGGCCAGCAGCCTGCTGGAATACGTGCTGATCGAGAACAATTCCTTTATCGGCAACAGTTCCGGCATTCATTTTAACAATCAGATGGGGAGCCCCCGGCATATCACCGTTACCAGGAATATTTTCTACAGCCCCGCCAACCTGCCGGGCATATTCATGCTGTCGGGCGCCGACCCGGCCTCCATTGAAAATTACTCGGACAATGTCTATTACAATTCATTCGATTACGGCGATGATTCTCCCGTGAAGGAAGACCCGAAATTCACAGATTCAGCCGCCCATGACTACGGGCTTCAGTCAGGGTCCCCTGCCTGCGGTTACGGCGCCGTTCCCTGCCCGTTAACGGCAACAACCGCCAGAAGCTATAAGGAGACGGCTGTTTCCCCCAACATTATCTTTTACCTTACAAAGAAAAAATATCTCTTTCACGTAGGGATAGCCGGAATGGATGCCATTCCGCTGAAAATGGAGATCTGTGACGATAAAGGCCGGATCACCATGGCCCGCCTTTTCCCTGGCCTGGATCGAACGGCGCTGAAGGTCATCGATAATGTCAACGTGTACGATATGCCGGCTGGATCGTATACGGTAAAGATCATTACCACCACCGGCGTCATAGCACGACCCCTGGAGATACCATGATGCGGAAGAAGGCCATGGCGGCTAATCCCATATAATTCGTACTTTCGCCGCTAATATCCGCCATACAGATGAAACAGGTTATCCAGAATTTTAAGACAGGCGAACTATACGTTGACGAAGTCCCCGTCCCGTCCCTCTCGAAAGGGATGGTGCTGGTTGAAAATAAATTTTCCCTTATCAGCGCAGGTACCGAGCGCAGCACCGTAAAGACGGCCAAGGCGAACCTCATCGGCAAGGCCCGGCAACGCCCCGATCTGGTAGCGCAGGTATTGCAGAATATCAGAAAAGAAGGCCTTCAGGCAACGCTGGAAAAAGTGCGTACAAAGCTGGATAGCCTGAAAGCGCTGGGCTACAGCACCGCCGGGGTAGTGGCCGCCTCCATGGATACCAATGGACTTTTCAAGCCCGGCGACAGAGTGGCCTGTGGCGGCCAGGACTATGCCTCCCATGCGGAGGTGGTGGGTGTCCCCCAGAACCTTGTCGTACACATACCCGACAACGTCACTTTTGAAGAAGCCAGCTTTACAACATTAGGCGCCATCGCGTTGCAGGGCGTCCGCCAGGCCGAGCCCCAGCTGGGCGAGTCCGTCTGTGTCATCGGTCTGGGTCTGTTGGGACAGATCACCTGCCAGCTGTTGAAAGCCAATGGCTGTAAAGTATTTGGCATCGACATGGCCGAACCGCTGCTCGACCTTGCCCGCAAGCTGGGCGCCGACGAGGCCGTGAGCCGGCACCATGCCGACCTGAAAACCATCATAGGGCATTTTACCAAAGGACATGGATTCGACGGCATTATCATAACGGCCGCCACACCATCCAACGATCCTATCGAGCTGTCGGCGGAGATCTCCCGGAAAAAAGGAAAGGTCATCGTAGTAGGAGCCGTAAAGATGGATATTCCCAGGGACCCGCACTTCTATAGAAAAGAGCTCCAGCTGCGGATGTCCTGCAGCTATGGACCGGGGAGATACGATGTAAATTATGAGGAGAACGGGGAAGATTACCCCTACGCTTACGTCCGCTGGACGGAGCAGCGTAACATGGAAGCCTTCCTGCAGCTGTTGTCGCAGAAAAGGCTGGACCTGGCGCCCCTGATCACGCATAAGTTCGACATCAGCGAGGCAGCCGCGGCCTATGATATCGTACTGGGCAAAACACCCGAGCCCCACATCGGCATCCTCCTGAGCTACCCCGTCCATGAACAGAAATTCGCTACGCTGACCCCATTGAAAAAAGATGCGGCGGGCACCGTCCGCACAGGCTTTATCGGCGCCGGCAGCTTTGCCCAGAGCTATCTCATCCCCACTGCCAGACAATGGGGGGCCGTGCTGGAAACCGTAGTCACCTCCAGGGGGATCACCGCCAAGAACGTAGCTACCAAATTCTCTTTCAACAATGCTTCCTCCGAGAGCAATGATATCATCGGCAACCCGGACATAGATACCGTATTCATCGCCACA
>DASZVM010000363.1:0-2385 GCA_035547295.1 Puia sp.
GCGCGATCTTTATCATCGGCATCCTGTTCTTTATCTTCGGGTTCGTCACCTGGCTCAACAGTATCCTGATACCCTTTTTGAAGATCACCTGCGAACTGAGCAGCTATTTACAGGCATTCCTGGTGACCTCGGCCTTCTATATGTCCTATTTTTTGCTGGGGCTGCCGTCCTCCTCTATCATTAAGAGGACCGGCTTCAAGAGCGGTATGGCCCTGGGCTTGCTGGTGATGGCCGTCGGCTCCCTGATCTTTATCCCTGCCGCGCAAACCAGAAGCTTTCCGTTATTCCTTGTAGGGTTATTTGTACAGGGGGGCGGACTGACCCTGCTTCAAACAGCCTCCAACCCTTATGCTACCATCCTGGGACCGATTGAAAGCGCGGCTAAGCGTATCAGCATCCTGGGCGTCTGCAACAAAACGGCCGGCGCCATCAGCCCCCTGATCCTGGGCGCCATCGTGCTGAAAGGGGCCGGGGAGCAGGAACTACGTATCAAGGCTGCCACAACGGCGGCCGAACGGGAACAATTGCTGAACGCGCTGGGCTCAAGGGTTATTATACCTTATATCATCATCGCCCTGGTACTGGCGGCCATGGCCTGGACCATCAGACGGAGCTCGTTGCCAGAGATCGAAATGGACAAGGAAGATGAGACCACGGCGCAATTTACGAGCGGCCGCACCAGCGTCTTTCAGTTCCCCCACCTGGTGCTTGGCGCCATCTGTCTTTTTCTTTATGTCGGCGCGGAGGTCATGGCGGGGGATGCCATCGGCATGTATGGCCAGGCCATGGGCATAAGCCTGGACACCACAAAATATTTTACCACCTTTACCATGGCGGCCATGCTCGTGGGTTATATCACGGGTATATTCACCATTCCGAAATACCTTTCCCAGCAGAATGGACTGAAGATATCCGCCATTTTAGGCATCGTTTTCACGGCCTGCGCCCTGCTGACCTCCGGCTATGTTTCCATCAGCTTTGTCGCGCTGCTGGGCCTGGCCAACGCGCTCATGTGGCCTGCCATATGGCCCCTGGCCATCGATGGGCTGGGGAAGTTTACAAAAAGCGGTTCGGGCCTGCTCATCATGGGCATCGCGGGAGGTGCGGTGATCCCTCCTTTGTACGGATCGCTAAAAGACCACCCTGCCATCGGCAACAGCCTTGCATTTTTTATTTGCATGCTTCCCTGCTACCTTTTTATCCTGTATTATTCTATATTTGGCCATAAAGTTGGAAAGAAGATTGTATGACATTAATAAAAAGTATTTCCGGTATCCGTGGAACCATCGGAGGAACCCCGGGGGATAACCTGACCCCTCCGGACATCGTAAAGTTTGCCGCTGCTTATGGCAGCTGGCTGAAAGAGAAAAATGCCGCCCCTGTCGTTGTCATCGGCCGTGACGGCCGCATCAGCGGAGAAATGGTAAACAGCCTGGTCGTACAGACCCTGCTGGGTCTGGGACTGGATGTGATAGACCTGGGTCTGTCCACCACGCCTACGGTAGAAATGGCTGTCCGCTGGGAAAAAGCCGGCGGGGGTATTATCATTACCGCCAGTCATAACCCCCGCCAATGGAATGCCCTCAAGCTTTTGAATGCGGAAGGGGAATTTATCAGCGGAGCAGACGGCGCGGCCGTACTGGAAAAGGCGGAGCGGGCAGCTTTCCAGTTTGCCACCGTTGAAAAGGGAGGACATTACCGCAAGTCCACGGGGCATATGGAAAAACATATAGATGCCATCCTGGACTATCCACTGGTAGATGCGGCAGCTATTGCAAACCGGGACCTTAAGGTGGTGGTTGACGGTATCAATTCCACAGGCGCCGTTTATGTGCCCGCCCTGCTGAAAGCACTGGGCGTTAGCAAGGTGACCGTCCTGAATGGAGAGGTCAACGGGGAATTCGCGCACGATCCCGAGCCCCTGCCGGAGAACCTGAAAGGTCTCTGCGACGAGGTCAAACGCCAGGGAGCGGACCTGGGCATCGCTGTCGACCCGGACGTGGACAGGCTCTGTTTTGTCTGCGAGGACGGAACTCTTTTTGGAGAAGAATATACACTGGTAGCTGTAGCCGATTATATACTGAGCCGCCGGAAGGGCAACACGGTCTCCAATATGTCATCTACCCGCGCCCTGAAGGACGTCACCATCGCACATGGGGGACAATACTACCCTTCCGCCGTCGGAGAAGTCAACGTGGTAACAAAGATGAAGGCGGTAAAGGCGGTCATCGGTGGTGAAGGCAACGGCGGCATTATCGTCCCGGACTTTCATTACGGTCGTGATGCGCTCATCGGCATCGGGCTATTCCTCAGCGCGCTGGCCTCTTCGGGATCGAAAATATCCGAATACCGTCGAAAGTTCCCCAATTATTATATGTCGAAAAA
>DASZVM010000364.1:0-2361 GCA_035547295.1 Puia sp.
GCTATTTCGGCTTTATCAGCGGCCCTGCATAACCTCATCAGATAGGAGGGTCGAAATGCGTAGCGGTAAGTTGAGCGATGGCATCCGGACGTACAGGTTCGATGCCAAGACGATCGCACCATCCCAGGAAACGCTGGTGTACCTGGTCGAGCGTCGTCTTTTGCTCCAGGGTCAGCTCCAGGGGATGGGTGCGGCTGATGGTCCTTACAGGCACACCTCTTTTACGCAGGAAATATTTTGCGCTCATGGGATAAGCGACATGTATCAACGGGTCCACCGCAGAGATCTCCGATTGCAGCCATTGTACTTCCTCGTTATAGGACGGGTCATCGGCATGATCACACATCCACACAAGTATCTCCGGATAAAAGTTGCCCGCAATGGAAGACATCCCCTTGGCGCCTGCCCGCAGCGAGGTCATGGCATTGGGTGAATGGGCGTCGTAGAATTCAAAACGCCTGCTGTTGACAGCCCGCGCCACCTCCAGCTTTTCTTTCACCCGCTGAGGGTCGATGGAAGTATCCTTGTGATAGATGATCCGTTTGCTCTCCAGCACTGTCTTGAAAACGCCTGCGGAAAGGATGCGCTTATACGGCGCCGGACATTCATACAGACCCAGGGGGATATTGTCCGTCAGCTGGAACATCTTGTTAAAGTTGCGTATCAGTACCTCGTCCGGATCATCCACATTGGCATAATGCCCCGTGATCAGTATCACTGCATTGACACCCGTATTATAGATCCGCTTGGTAAAATCCGCCTTATCTTCGATGGTAAGGCCAAAAGAGCCCGTCGCTACCACCGGCACGCGGCCGTCTACATATCGTACGATATGACGGGTAAGCGCCAGCCGCTCGTCCTCGCTGATACTGTACATCTCACTGCTGAGACAATTGGCAAAAAGGCCTTTTACACCCGCGGCCAGGTAGAACTCTATCAGTTGAGAAACTACGTCCAGGTCTACTTGCGCCTTGAGATTGAAAGGGGTCAGCATGACAGGTATGAACTTCTTTTCCGGAGACATAACGAAGAGATTTGAATGGAAAATTACGGCAACTGATCGGTACCTGCGCAAAGAATTTTTTTATGATAGCATCGTACATACTTCGGCAAAGAAGTTGAAATCGTGACAGCGGACGAAGGGCTATATTTGCCCGCAAAGTATCATAGAACCACCGCGTATGAACAGTCTGCCATTGCTTGACCTTGTTGTGATCTTACTTTATCTGCTGGGAATGATCTGGGTAGGGATACATTTTGCGGGGAAGGGCCGGGATGCGGACAGGTTCACCAGGGCCGGCGGCGCCATACCAGGCTGGGCCATCGGGATATCTATTTATGCCACCTTCCTGAGCAGCAATACTTTCCTCGGCGTCCCCGGCAAAGCCTTCGGCACCAACTGGAATGCTTTTGTATTCAGCCTGTCCATGCCTCCCGCCGCCTGGATAGCCTCAAAATATTTTGTCCCCTTCTACCGCAACACCGGCGAAGTATCCGCCTATACACACCTGGAACACAGGTTCGGCGCCTGGGCCCGAACCTATGCTGTCGTCTGCTTTCTGCTGACACAGCTGGCCCGCATGGGCTCCATTTTCTTTGGTATCGCCCTGACCCTGCAGGCCCTCACCGGTTATTCCATGGCCGTCATCATGATCGTGGTGGGGTTGTGCATCATCCTGTATACGGTGATGGGCGGCATCGAGGCCGTCATCTGGACCGAAGTAGTACAGGCGATCATCAAAACCCTCGGCGCTCTCCTGATCATCTTTCTCATCATACGTGACATGCCCGGAGGGTTCTCCAAGATCATGGAAACGGCAAGCACCTACAAAAAATTCAGCCTGGGCAGCTTCGCGCCGGACCTCACCATTTCCGGGTTCTGGACGATCCTTCTCTATGGGTTCTTTATCAATCTGAATAATTTCGGAATGGACCAGAACTACGTGCAAAGATATCATGCAGCCAGCTCTAAAGCAGCAGCAGGCCGTTCCATCTGGCTTTGCGTAGGTCTGTATATCCCTGCTTCGCTGCTTTTCTTCTTCATCGGCACCTGTCTTTTTGCTTTCTACCAGGCTGACCCGGGCATGCTGGCCATCATCAAAGAACAGGCAGCCCGTGAACGGCTACCCCTGCACGCCACACAGGAACAGATCACACAGCTGGCCGCCACCCTCCAACCCCGGGACTTCGGTGATAAGGTCATGCCCCATTTTATCGTGACACATGTCCCCGCAGGGATCTCCGGCCTCATCATCGCCGCCATTCTCTCGGCCGCCATGAGCACTATCAGCAGCGGGATGAATGCATCCGCCACCGTCTTCCTGGAAGACATCTACGCAAGATATTTTCACCGGGAGGTCA
>DASZVM010000365.1:0-5039 GCA_035547295.1 Puia sp.
CGGACCCGTGGTCCGCCTTGAAAGGGCCAAATATAAACAGTTTTAAAGTCCGCTAAATTCTTATGCCAGAGTATTTCTATGAATGGTAATCATGGGGTCTGCCCCTGGAAGACAGGATCATTTTCAGCGAGTTACAATAACCACTCATTAACAAATGATTTAAAAACAGATTAAGACGGGATTAAAAAATCGGGCTTTAGCCTGCCGAAATGGTAGAATGGTAATTTTTTCAACTACAGCAAGAAAAAAGCCACTTTTTTTGAGGAAAGGAAGACATTTTTATATGGTCGGTAAATTCCGGGCATATTGGTTACCTTCCGGGCATGGACGCATGGGTGCTTACAGTCATCAGGATCCGGCCTGAAACGAGGGATACCGCAACGATATCCCTCCAACGGGCGGACGGACAGCCATTGGATTACAGGGCCGGCCAATTCCTCACCTTCCTGTTCTCTTTTCAGAACAGGCAGATCCGCAGGTCATATTCCTTTTCCTCCACCCCGGATATCGATGCAACAGCCAGTATTACGGTAAAAAGAGTTGTCAATGGAGAAGTATCCAGGTATCTGCTGGATCATTTAAAGGAAGGAGATGAGCTGCTTGCCCTGCCGCCGGCGGGAAGGTTCACATTAGAGGAGACGGAGTCCGGCCAGCTTGTTTTTATCGCGGCAGGTAGCGGGATCGTGCCGGTGTTCAGCCTTATCAAGGAAGCGCTGTGCCATGGGACGGGGCAAGTGTTGCTGTTATCCCAACAGCACGACGGGAAGAGCGTGATATTTAAAAAAGAACTGGAGAGCATGGCGAAGGAATTCGAGGGACGTTTCCGGTGGGTGAGCTGGCTGTCGGATGGCAAAGGTACTACAGGTGAAAAAATGGTCCATCACGCCGGCCGGCTGAATAACCGGCTGCTGGAGGATTGGCTGGGAAGGCTGGTGACAGGTGAGGCCGCGGAGAAGGTGTTATTTTATGTCTGTGGACCGGAATCTTTTATGAGGATGGCGACATTTACTTTAAGAGTATTGGGTTTTAATGATAGCAGGATAAAAAAGGAACATTTTACGGTGGAATACGTCCCTCCCCCACCCCTGCCGACGGACACCACACCAAAAAAAGTGACCATCCTGGCAGGGGACAAAACATATCAATTCGAGACGGCCTGGCCAAAGACCATCCTGCAGGCGGCCCTGGACAACCATATCCCCCTGCCCTACAGCTGCAAAGGCGGGCGATGTTCCTCCTGCGCGGCAAGATGTTTAAAAGGCGCTGTGAAGATGAGCATCAATGAGGTGCTGACGGAAAAAGACGTAAAGGAGGGACTGGTGCTGACCTGCGTGGGTTATGCGGAGACGGACGTGGAATTGCTGTATTAAGATCAGGGATCGTTGGGGAATGACCTGGTTTACATGCCGGAAGCAGCTTATAACAATTCGTCGGCGGTAAATGCAAGAGGTAATAAGAGAGAAGAGTGAGGAATAATATATACAGCTCCTTTCTGACCTGAAAGAATAAGTCTTATCGGTCTGCCTGTTCGCTGCTCGAATTCCTGCAGGGATTGTCTGCAAATGCCGCAGGGAGAGATAGGATTGTCACCAGGACCATTTTCGTTATGATAGCTGACAGCCAGTGTATCGATGGGGACACCCGGATATAAAGAAGAGGCTGTAGACATCAAAACCCTTTCGGCACAAATGCCCGCGGGGAAAGAAGCGTTCTCCTGGTTCGTACCCGTGACCACCTGCCCGTTGTCAAGTCTGGCCGCAGCACCTACACGAAAACGTGAGTAAGGCGCATATGCATGCGCCGTGACTTCTTTAGCTTTGTTCAGCAACGCCGCATCGGCCGGGTCCAGGTCTCCCGCCGAATCATATACTTCGTAAGAAAATTGATGGACTTCTTTTTTCACTTTATTTGCAACCGATTGGATAATTTCGAAATGATAATTGCTGTTCTCCGGACATTTATTTGATCTTCTTGAACAGCCTGCTCCAGCGTACGCCCTTGTTCCAGCTCATCCAGATAAGCCAGGCCTCTCCCACCACATGATCCTCCGGAACAAAACCCCAATATCTTGAATCCTGCGACCCATGCCTGTTATCTCCCATCATCCAATAGTAATTCATCTTGAATGTATACTGCGTGGCAGGTTGATCGTTGAGATAGATCTTTCCGTCCCTCATCTCCAGCTTGTTTCCCTCATACACCCTGATAGCCCGCTCGTAGATGGAATAATTCTCCGGCGTAAGGGTCAGCGTGGCTCCTTTGGCAGGCAGCCAGATGGGACCATAATTATCCCGGCTCCAGACATGGATATGATCATATGGGTAGACATCATGGCTGTTGTCGATGATAGGCGTAATGTCTTTGGCCAGACCGTTCTTTATCATCTTCTCGTGCGCGCTCCAGGTAAGCAGCATCTCATATTGATTGGGGGTGCCCGTACTGCGGACGTCCTCTCCATTGGTCATATCCAGATTATATTCCTCCTTCATTACCGTCTCGTCCAGGGGCTGCCCCTTGGTCTCCACTGTATAGTTGGTCTGGGATTCGGGTGGGAGCTCCTGCTTCTCGCCATTGATGTACACCACCTGGTCCTTTATCTGCAGGGTATCTCCTGCGATGGCAACACAACGCTTGATATAATTCTCCTGCTTGTCCACAGGGCGGATCACCAGGGGATAATCATCGGGTTTGCTCAGGATCACCTGGCGGCCGGAATCCATATTGCCCCGGCCCAGTTCACGGGCCACGTCATAATAAGGCCGCTGTGACTGGAATTCAGGCAGATTGATCACTGTATCCCCTGCCGGGAAATTGAATACCACCACATCCTTCCTTTTCACCGGGCTGGGAAACCAGCGGGTATAAGGGATCTTGATCCATTCCACATAGGAATTGCCGTTGGTGATCGGCATGGTATTATGCACAAATGGAATGGACAACGGCGTGTTGGGTATACGGGGGCCGTAGCTGAACTTGCTTACAAAGAGAAAATCATTGATAAGCAATGTCTTTTCCATTGAGCCCGTGGGAATGGTATAAGCTTCGAAAACAAAGGTCCGGATAAGCGTGGCGGCCACAATGGCAAATACACCTGCATCCACCCATTCCCTGGCCGTACCTTTCTTATGTTTTTTTACGGGCCCGGTCCCCAGGAACTTGTCCTTCGGGTTATAGCCTATATATGGGAAATAGACCACAGGCAAGAGAGCCGCCAGGGCATGCTCATAAAAACGGAACTTACCAAAGGTCTTGACGAACTCTACATAGATGCCCATGGAGATAAACCAGCCTACCACAGGTATCAATTGCCAGAAAACCCAGTGCTTGGGTCTTTCCCCTAATTCCAGCATCACCCACGTATTATAAAAAGGAACGAATGCTTTCCAACCCGGAACGCCCGCTTTTTCAAACATTTTGTACAATCCGACGGAGGGTAAGAGGAGGATGAGTAACTGAATAACCACTAAGACCAGCAACTGATGAGTCGACATTCCTTTGTATTTTTATGATTCCGGGTGGACAATTTTTGATCCCGGCAAAAATATAATAATAATTGTCCCCCCAAAACATTGACCCAGAAAGTTTTGCTAAAACATTTGGGGGGATTTGCCCTATGAGTCGCCAAAACTATATAAATATTACACTAATTCCTTAGTTTCCACCTATGAATGCTTTTACCATACGGGATATCGAAAACCTTTGCGGTATCAAGGCCCATACCCTGCGTATCTGGGAACAACGCTATCAGCTGCTGTGCCCCAAACGGAAAGCCGGCAACCATCGGATCTACGACAGCAACGACCTGAAATGCCTGCTCCGCATAGCTTTTCTGTACCATCACGGACATAAGATCTCCACCCTCGCCCGGCTGAATGAAAAAGAGATCTCCCGGCTGATACTCTCCCTGACCCGGGAAGGCGATTCCACTGAAATATTTGTGAACCAGCTGATGGAGGCTGCCATGGATTTTGACCAGGAAATGTTCGACAGGATACTCCACAACGTCATTTTGCACATCGGCTTCGAAAGGACCATTACCCATGTAGCCTATCCCTTCCTGGAAAAAATAGGGTTGCTTTGGCTCACAGGAAATGTGGTCCCTGCCCAGGAACATTTCGCCAGCGCACTGATTACCAAAAAGATACATGTAGCTATCAATGGTTTGGCCGACCCGCCGCCCCCAAAAGGACAGTCCCCTAAGATCGTATTGCTGTATACGCCCAGGGGGGAATATCATGAGATACCGCTGCTGTATATGCGCTATTTAATGAAGAAGAACGGGGTATTTACCATTTATTTCGGAAAAGACACAAGCCTGGAAGAACTGGAATATTACTGCCGCCAGAAACCGGTGACCCATCTTTATTTCCACCTGGTAACCCATCTCCTCCGCTGCGAACCGGAGGAATACTTAAAAAAGATCACCCGTACCTTCCCGGACAGGCACATCGTCGTCTCAGGCTGGCTGGGAGGCAGCCTGCAACAGATGCCGCCACAGGTGCGGGTGCTGAAGAGCCTGGAAGAAATGCAGGCTTTTGCCGGTGAGCAATAACTATTTTTTGGGAAGGACGTAGCTCTCCACGTCGTCCTTATCGATGGTCTTGCCGGAAAGGATGATCAGCCGTTCCACCACATTCCGCAGCTCACGGATATTACCCGTCCAGTTATGTTTCTGCAATGCTTTTAGCGCCTCTTCCTCGATGGCTTTTTTGGCAATGCCATAGTCTGCGCAGATGTCCACCAGGAACTTGTCCACCAGCAGGGGGATGTCATCCTTCCGCTCATTGAGAGAAGGCACGTGGATGATAATGACGCTCAGACGGTGATAGAGGTCCAGCCGGAAATTCTTCTCGTCCACCTCTTTTAAAAGGTCTTTATTGGTAGCGGCGATCACCCGCACATCCACATTGATATCCTTGTCGCCTCCCACCCGGGTGATCTTGCCTTCCTGCAGCGCCCTCAAAACCTTTGCCTGGGCAGTAAGGCTCATATCCCCTATCTCATCCAGGAAAAGAGTCCCTCCATTGGCCTGCTCGAAC
>DASZVM010000366.1:0-3767 GCA_035547295.1 Puia sp.
AATTCCTACCTGCGATCGAAAAGCAGCTTTGTCGGTCCTGCTGGACAGCCTGAACCGGAGCAGCCATCCTCCATCCGAGGTCATCATTGTAGATTCCGGCGATAAAAAGTTCGCCCCGGAAGACTTTCAGGCATACAACCGTCTTTCCATCCGCCATCTCCTTTCGGAGCCGTCGGTGTGCATACAACGCAACCTGGGCGTCCGGGAAGCCACAGGATCGCATATCTTTCTTTGTGATGATGACATGGAACTGACCGTCAGCTATTTGAAAAAGCTTGCCGATCACCTTCTCGCACACGCCGATGCCGGCGCTGTCTCAGGCCTGGTCCTTCAAAGAGAAAAAGGCACCTGGCAGGCCGGCTACCCTGTCCGGAGCGGTACCGAGCTGATACGGAAATTTATCTTCCAGCTCAGCATCTGGGGAGAAATAGAATGCGGGGACACCTTGCTGCTGAAAAAAATAAAGGATTACTACAGGCGTAAAGGCAACCATATCTCAAAAGCCGGCTGGCCTGTGATCACGGCCTTTTCCGGCGATTATTTCACCACGCCCGTATATACACTTGGCGCTTCCCTGATAAAAAAAGAATGGCTCCTGCAATCTCCCTACGAAGAAGTGCTGGACAGGAATGGCATAGGGGACAATTACGGCGTAGCCATGGGCTTCCCTATACCCGGTATCCACATCCTGACAGATGCTTTTGTCTATCACCACCGGGAGATGGCCAACCGTCCCAACCAACCGTTGCTCTACCTGCGGCGCGTACTGGCCCTGGATTACTTCATCCGCCGGAAAAGATCTCTGCCCCACGTAAAAAAAAGCTGGCTGCTATGGTCCCTCACAGGCAATTTTCTTATGGCCGTAATGGCCCGCAATGGGGGTATGATCCGCAGCACCTTTACGGGACTGCGGACGGTAGCCTTTGGTCAAAACCCATACGAACAGGCAGCTAAAACCCACGGGCAGGTGACTGAACCCACATTATAGAAAATGGCGCTGCGTAACAAAACACTATGGGCGATATTCCTGGCATATATGCTGGTGTCGGGCTATACCATGGCTCATCATGAACCATGGGGAGACGAGGTATTTACCTGGAACATTGCAAAAAGCAGCGGCAGCTATCCCCAGCTGATAGAGAACAGGAAATTCGAAGGACATCCCCTTGTCTGGGTCACGATACTCTGGGGGATCTCGAAATTCACGCACAAGGTAGGCTATATGCAGCTGGTGCAATGGGTCATCGCCTGCCTGGCAGCCGGACTGATCATTTTTTATTCGCCTTTCCCTACCCTGACAAAAGCCCTGGTCTGCTTCGGCTATTTTTTCCTGTTCGAGTATGCCGTCCTCAGCCGTAACTATGGTACAGCCGTGCTGCTCATCTGCTGCATTTGCATCGTGTTTGGGAAAGACCTCCGGTTTAAGACGCTTTTGTATTATACCCTGCTCTTCCTGCTGTCCAACGTCCACTTGCTGGCCATACTGCTGGCGGCCGGTCTGCATTTGTATTTTCTTCTGTCTTACAGATCGAAAAAGAAGCTGCTTGTCCACACGCTGGCAGGCGGAGCTATTTTTTTACCGGCCGTTTATTTTATTCTTCCTCCTTCAGACAGTACCATCAACATCGGCCACACGCTTCAGCAGTGGAATATCCATTTGCTTACCGCCACTGTCGAGGCTCCTCTCCGGGCATTTTTACCTGTGCAAGCCTGGTGGAACTACCATTTCTGGAATACCGAGTTCCTGGTAGAAGCTAAGAATGGGCACGGCATTTTAAAGGTCTCTAATCTCATTTGCACGATCAGTCTTATTTCGTTGGCCTTTTTTATCCTCCGCAGAAGCCGGAAAAGCATGATCCTTTTCGGGACCAATCTCCTCCTGGACCTTCTCTTTTCCGCCACTGTCTTTCCTTTGACCTCGGCCCGTTATGCCGGGTTCATCTTCATAGGTTTCTTTGCTGCCTGCTGGCTTCATTACTACGAACAGCCCTTGCCGGCCACGTCCAAAAAGCTGCTGGATCCCCTACTGGTTGTCCAACTGGCTGCCGGTGTTTTCGCTGTCTTTTGGGACATTCGTCTTCCTTTCTCCAATCTCTACAGGACCCGCGAGCTGGCCAGGGAAGTCCCAGCCGGCAAGCGCCTGGTCACGGATTACTGGACCATGAATGGCTATGTAGCGTACCTCGACAGGCCCGCTTATTGCATCGATGTGGGCAGGGAACTATCTTTCGTAACATGGGGCCCTGATATCACCGCCATCCAGCATAACCCTCATCGTTATACCGACGGTGTACAAAAGCTTTTTCAACAGGAAAAAATGCAGGAAGTGTACATGATCTCACTCGCTCCGTCACAGATGCTGGATCAAGCGGATAGCAGCTTTTACAGATCTTTTCACGTCCGGCTGATCGACAGCAGGGAAGGAGCCATCGAAAAAGGCGGTAACCTTTATCTTTATAAAATAACAGAGTGATCCTGAAATGGACAATATTCATTTTTTATATTTTCTTGCTGCTATATGCCGGCATACATCATGAATTGTGGGGCGACGAAGTGCACAGCTGGAATATAGCCAAAGCCAGTCACAGCTACGCCCAGCTGCTGGCAAATAAAAGATACGAGGGGCATCCCCCCGCCTGGTATACCCTGCTGTGGGTCCTTTCCAAATTTACCCACCAGGTAAGATATATACAGGTGATGCATGGCCTCATAGCCGCTGCCATTGCCTGGATCATCCTCTTTAAAGCTCCCTTTGCCCCTCTTACAAAGGTACTGCTCCCATTCGGGTATTACTTCCTCTACGAATACGGAGTGATCAGCAGGAACTATGCGTTGGGCGTTTTGTTCGCCTTTTGTCTCTGTCTTGTCCTGCAAAGGGAATTCAAATACAAACAGCCCCTCTATTATCTGCTGCTGTTCTGCCTGTCCAACGTGCACCTGCTTGCATTGCTGCTGGCGGCGGGCATTCATTTGTATTTCCTGCTGGACATCCGCCGAGGGAAAACGACATTTCAGCTGACAGAACATGCGTTGCTGGGAGCAGCAGTGCTCCTTCCCGCAGCCTGGTTTATCCATCTTCCTCCGGGCAGCGAAGTGGATCCCTATGCGTGGGTCCATTCGTGGAATGTCCGGCAGCTCACTGGTTTTTATGTTCCCATGCTCAGGGCCTTTCTTCCTGTTCCCGCCTGGTGGAACTACCATTTCTGGAATACGGAATTCCTTTTTGCCTCTGGGGACAGTCTTTCTATATTACGGATTGTCTTTGGATGGTCCCTCCTGGCCGGCTGCATCCTCATGCTTCGGAAAGACAGGGAATGCATGGCCTTATTTGCAGCCAATATAATACTGAGCTATATACTCTCCGTGACAGTGTTCCAGCTGAACACGGCCCGGCACTGCGGATTTATATACATAGGCTTTATCGTCGCCTGGTGGCTTTATTGCCATCGTCATCCCACCGTCAATTCCCCTTGGCCCGATGCATTGCTCATCGTCCAGCTGATAGCCGGTGTTTTTGCTGTCTTTTGGGACATCCGTCATCCTTTCTCCAACACCGGGAAGGTGGAAGAGCTCATCGTCCAGGTACCCCGTGACCGACAGCTGGTATCCGACTACTGGACTATGAACGCCGTGGAGGCCTTTACAGACACACCTATCTATTGCGTGGATGCACAACGGGAGATGTCCCTTGTTCTTTTTGACAGCAGCCTGGCTCGCGTGGACAACAACCCCCATCGCTATACGGATGGTTTTCGACAGCTCTTTAA
>DASZVM010000367.1:0-7497 GCA_035547295.1 Puia sp.
ATTGAAAATGCAAATAGGGACGGGAGAGCCAGTAAATGACAAGGACGCCCAGTCCGATGCTGATGGATTGATAAAGGGCCAGCGTGCTGAGGGAAATGGGTATTTTCAGGACATAGCATGTAAAGACCACCCCAAAGAAAAATACCTGGCGGACAAAGTTGCCGGCAAACCCTCCCTTAAAGTCAAGAAAGGATTGCTGCACGGCTTCCAGGTGTGAGAAAAAGACCATAAAGACCAGACCCGGGATGAACCATTTCAGCATGGTGCCCAATTCCGCGCCCATATTGAACCAGCGGCTGAGCCAGGTGGATAAAAAAACGATGAACAGGATAAAGATCAGGGTGATGGATATATTGATCAGGAAGGAGGAAGAGGCGATGGCCACTTTTTCCCTGTTCTCTCCATGACCGCTGACATACTTGATATGGGCGTTCTTCAGCAGATTGCTTTTTGTCTGTTCAAAAATGGTGGTGATGATGAGGAAGGTGGCCCATACACCCATCTGATCCTTGGAAAGCCAGCGCAGCAGAATGACCAGGTTGATAAAACCAAATATGGTCAGGGAAAATCTTTGAAGAAAGGTGTAAAAGGCTGAACGGACCCAGTATGAGGAAAAGTATTTTTTCAAGCTGCGCGGGGGGTTAATAAAAAATTATTGTCCAAACTTACTCAAAAAATCCCACACTTTTGTCTACTTTGGCCCCCGTAATGCCATCACGAAATATCATTATAGCGCCCTGTGGCAACAAGGCTTCCATCTTTAAGGAATACTGGCTGAGATACAAGGAGGAAAGGGAGTTCGAGCTCTGCCTGCTGTTCTACCACGAGCAGGTGAATAACCCCGCGTTGTATGCCGATGTTGACCACTTCTTTCATCTGAAAGGATTCAAGTATCATATGATCCATCGTCTGCTGACGGAGGTCCGTCCCGAGTGGCTGCAGCAGTACGATCATTTTTATTTCCTTGACGACGACATCGAGATCGACACCCGTCAGATCAATCAGATGTTCGCCCTCAGCAAAGCGTTTGGCGCATACATCAGCTGCGCGGCCCTTACAAGGGACAGCTTTTGCAGCTGGCCCTTCTTCAAGCAGGAAGCAAACAGCTGGTGCCGTTTTGTAGGACAGATAGAGGTGATGGCGCCTTTGTTCAGCCGGGAAGCCCTTCAAAAGTGTCTTGAAACTTTCGTGGCCAACCGCAGCAGCTGGGGCATGGATTCCGTGTGGCCGAAAATACTGGGTTATCCCCAGGATAAGTTCGTGGTCTTTGATAAGGTGGTCATGCGGCATACGCAGCCCGTGGGCAAGGGGGAGCTTTATCAGAAGATAGGCGTAGACCCGTACGACGAATGGGCGGAGATCGTTGCGCGCTATGGGGCCAAGCGGCAGAACTACACCGAATACGGCCGTCTGCTGCCTGTGAATAACAGCAATAACCGTCTTTACAGATGGTGGTACCGGGGTAAAGAATTTTTGAACAAGCGCCGTCAGAGCTGGAATGATTATGATCTGCCTTCGCGTGTAAAAAGCCGTCTTTCCAAAATCTCCGGGCAATGAGCGCATTTATTTCACGCACGGTAGAAAGGATACGCAGCAGGGATGGAATAGCAGTGATGCTGCTCATCCTCCTGTTCCTGGCGGCTGAAATAATCATCAATCCCATCGGTGAATTCCCATTGAATGACGACTGGTCGTATACGCGGTCGTTGGAATCCCGTTATACGACGCATCACCTGCATTTAGCCGGGTTCACTTCCATGCCCCTCATCGGGCAACTGGCGTGGGGTCTTCTTTTTTGCAAGATCTTTGGTTTTTCCTTTACCGTCCTGCGGCTTTCGACCCTTGCCCTGGGGCTGACGGGTGTGCTGACCAGCTATTTTCTTATCAGACAGCTGTCGGACAGCAGGGAGCTGTCGTTTATAGGGGCGCTGATCGTGCTCTTCAATCCCGTGTACCTTAACCTGTCCAATACTTTTATGACGGACGTGCCATTCTTTTCCATGCTCGTGCTGTCGATGTATTGTTTTGCAAGAGCGTTGGTGGCTGGTAGCCGCGTTCGCTGGCTGATAGGCGGCATCCTCTTTGTCACCGCCGCCACCCTGATCCGGCAACTGGGGTTGCTGGCGGCATTCAGCTTTGCCTGCTGCATCCTGTTCCAGGAATGGAAAAGGCTCACCATGCGGCGGGTGATGACGGCAGCGATTTCCTGTATCATCCCCCTGGGCGCGTACCTTTTATACAATGCCTGGCTGAAACTGCACGCAGGCATTCCCGTTATGTACCACGAAGGGACGCGGCAGATACTCTTCAATTTACTGTATTCGGATTATCCCAAGCCCGTCTTTTTAGCCAAACAGCTGATGAATATCTTTCTTTACACCGGCTTGTTCATCTTCCCCCTGGTGTTCCTCTGCATCCCCCAACTGTGGGGAAAGGAGGGAAGAAGGCTGCCCTTGTATTATGGTACTTTCCTGCTGGCGGGTATTTGTTATATCGTCGTATTCAAATGGCTGATGCCTTTTACGGGCAATATCCTGAACACCTATGGGCTGGGCATCGCGAGCCTGCGGGATATCATGATCCTGAAGACCGACCACCTGGGGAGCCTGCCAAGGGCGTTCTGGGTGATAGTGACCCTGGCGGGCTGCATCGGCGGCGGATGGGTGCTTTCTCTGCTGGTGCGATATTTCCCTTCGCTGAAGCGGAAAACATTTTTGCGATCCGCCGCGGCCCCGGAAGCCGTCTTTCTCTATTATTTTTTTGTGATGTACATGCTGGTGATGGAGGTAGGGGCTTCCTTCGACCGCTATTTTATTCCCCTGATACCTGTGGTCTGCGCGTTGACGGCCTATGCTGTAAAAGATAAGACAGGGGTGTCATCGATCCCCCGGAGGGGCTACAGGCTGACGCTGGGCGTGATCTTCCTGTACGGAGTGTTCTCCGTAACCCAGAACGGCAATTATCTTTCCTGGAACAGGGCCCGCTGGGATGCGCTCACCTATCTGATGAAAGAAAAGCACATCGGGCCCGAGCACATCGACGGCGGTTTTGAGTTCAATGGTTATTATCTTTATGACGATACGATGATGCAGCTGGAAGATGACAAGACAAAAAAGAGCTGGTGGTGGGTAAAGGATGACGAATATCTCATCAGCTTTGGCCCTGTGGATGGCTATACAGTGGAAAAGGAATATCCTTATCGACGGCTGTTGAGCGCAAGGGAAGGAAAGGTATTCATACTCAGGAGACAACATCTATGATCATGAAAGAGATCAGGGAAGTGACGGTATTTTCGCATGGTGATTCCACGAAGCTGAGCACCTGGTCGAACGTGCCGTATTTTTTTACAGAGACACTGCTGTCCATGGGCATCAAAGTGAACCGGGTGGATATCAATCCTGCCGCATGGGTGGAACATTTGTACGACCACACTGTATGGCGGGTGTTGAACAAGATAAAGAAAGGGTATTTTCTCAGGTATATCCATACGTATGCCAATCAGTGGGAAGTAAGCCGGCGCATACAGAAGGCCGTAAAGCGGTACGGCAAGTCGGATGCTTTTATTTTCCTTTCCTTCAGCCACAGCGTACAGGGGGTGGATGTGCCCGTGGTGCTTTTCTGTGACTGGACCATCGAATATTATTTCAAATATTTCCTGAACAGGGAACCTGTTTTTATCGAGCGGTATACTTTACAGCGCCAGGATAAGATCATCGAGGCGGCAGACCTGGTGATCTCGTTGTTCCCCGTGGTAACGGATCATATGCGGTCCTATTATAAGAACCCCCGTATCATGTACCTGGGGAATGTGGTGAACAGCGGTCTGAAAGTGAGCGCATCCGAGGTCATCGCCGTAAAACAGGCGTCAAAGGAGATCCTTTTTATAGGCAACAGGAAATATGTGGAAGGGGCAAATTGCCTGATAAAGGCTTTCAAGCTCCTGAAAGACCAGATCCCGGACCTTCGCTGCAATATCATCGGGATGGAAGCGCGGCATCTGGAAGAGGCTCCGGAAGGAGTACGTTGTTATGGGTACCTGGATAAGAGCCGGGATGAGGAACGTGAATTGTATTACTCCCTGATGCAGGGTGCTAAAGTGGTGGTGAACACCACGGAGAAATGGGGCGCTTTTTCATCGACGATAGAGGCCATGTATTTTTATAATCCCGTCATCACCTCTCCTTACAAAGAGTTTACCCGGACGTTCGGGGAGGAGATAGGGTTTGGGTATTACTGCGAAAGCAATGCCGTGGGGCCTTTGAGAGAAGCCTTGTTACGGATGTTCGGAGACCCCGCGTATGCGTCCATGTGCGAGAGGGCGCATGAGGCGGTGATACCGTTCGGCTGGGAGGCGTATATGACGCGGCTCGTGGAAGAAATAAAAAAAGTGCCCCGTTAGGAGGGCACTTTTATGGGGGATCTTTTAAGTTTATGGTTTGATGACCTTCTCTGTCCGGGTAATGGACCCTGCCTGTATTTTCAACAGATAGTTACCGGTGGCCAGCTGGTTCATGGGAATCGTGATCCTCGTGGTGCCGGTGAGCACCTGTTGCTCCATAGTGGAAAGACGCTGTCCGCCTGTGGACCAAAGCTCCAGGTGGACGTTGACTGCCTGGGGCGTAGTGACTTCCAGCTGGCTGTAATTATCCGCAGCCAGGGAGCTCAGCACGCGTAAGGAGAGCGCACCCACCTTTGTTTCGAAGCTGACGATCTTGCTGTAGATGGACCTTCCGTCGAAGTCTACTTCGCGGATGCGGAAGTAGTGGATGCCGGCAGAGGGCGAGGTATACAGATAGCTGTATGATTTTACATTGGGATCGTTCGCTACTTCGCCGATCTTTGAGAAGTTCCGTCCATCCAGGGAATGTTCTACCTCATAGACCTTTCCATCCTGGTTGTTATCCACCTGCCAGTTGACAGCGATATCGCCGCCGGCTGTCAGACCAACGGTGACATTCCTCCAGTTGACGGGGAGGGAGGTGGGGGAGGAGAGGGCAGTGAAGACCATGCCATTGGTAAGTGGAAGGGCCTGGAAATGGGCTACGTTGCCTGTAAAGCTTGTGGGGACGACATAAGACTGTGTACCGTCGGTGAAATCGCCATTATTGTCACCGTCGAATTCCAGGGCAAAATTATCGGGGACGCCGACAGTGCCGGTGGAGGTTATCCCTGTGAGGTCGAAGTCCAGGTCCACCGTACCTACGGTGCCGGATTGCTGTACTTTCCATCTTTGTGCGAATTGGTCAGCGCCGGGTCTGACAGAGCTGGATTGTGTAAAGCCGCCGTTGTCATTACCGATGAGCAGGAAGCCCTGGTCGGCGAGACCCGAAGGATTGGACAGGGTCATATTGCCGGCCCCGTTACGTCCTGCGCCGTTGCCTCTGGCGGTGACGACGCTGTTGGACCTTGTGACCATCAGACCGGAGGCGTCGTCCCGTGCGATGCCAAATACGGCATGGTTATATGCTGCGTTGGCTGTGGCGTCCCATACGGTAGTGCCGGTTGAGGACACCAGGTTGCCGCCGATGGGGATGCCGTATTTCAGGGACAGGTAGGAGAATATCTTTTCGCGTTCTCCGCCTGCATTGATAGGCCTGTCGAATACGATGACCTCTGCTATATCTCCGTTAAGAGATTGGCTGCCAGGAGCTCCCTTGGAGCCCAGTTCGTTCAGGTTGTTGCCCAGGGTCCTGGCTGCCGGGCCGTTGGTGTTGAGGGCATCTGTATTGGATACTGTTGGCCCCGTGCTGTAGTTGCTGTCGGTAACGATCTCCTGATCGTTGAGCGGTTGATTCAGTACATTGATCTGCGTGATATTCCATACGGAGTCGGAGAAGTAGTTGGTGAGCGAATAGTCGTAAGGGCCGGTCTCGATCTCGTTGCCCATGCGGGTGTCATTCCAGGTAGCAAGCGAAAATCCATCGGCTGAACCGTTGCCGGACTGCAGCCACACGCGCTGATAGTTCCCGATGGCGTTGGAGCGCCATACCGCGAACATGGAATAGTCGTCATCACCTGCTGCAATAGGGGCCGATGCAGCATTGGGGCCGTCCATCAGGTTGTTAACAAACCTTATACCGGGTTGAAAGTTGATGAGTGAGTCCGTGTATACCGGCCCCGCGCCCGTGGCGGTAAAAGTGTTGCCGTTGTTGGCATAGTTCCAGGATGTCAATGCAGCGCCGTTGGTGGTGGTGCTGGTGCCGACGGTAGACTGCAGCCACAGCTGCAGGTTAGTGCTGATCCCGCCGGGAGCCTGACCAAATACGGTTTGCATGAGACAGATCATGACAAGTAGAGGGTAGATTTTTTTCATCTTTTCTATAATTAAGGTAATAGCTACAAGGTCGAATCGCAGGGATTTCGAGGAGATGGATCTAAATACAGCAGATTTTCAAGGACGGTGGAAAAGAAATAAATAGGATCGTAGAAGGTAATCAGGTCAGAACAGGGGTTAAAGATAAATAAATGTTTTTTATTTCACAACGTGAATGTATATTGCATCACCTCACGCCCGAATAGAAAAAATACGATCTCCCATTTCGGGAACTACTCGATGAAAGACGCAACAAAACGCCCAAAAAAGGCAAATTTTTTAAAACCTACAGCTTTCCTCTTAGAAATTTTACAAAGGCTGGTCTTTGGCACAGTTTTTTCACAATCTTACGTTAGTTATTAAAAGCCGACATCCGTACCCTTGTACCCTACGAAGCCTGTACATATTATTATTGTATAAGCTTAAGCGGCAAATCCGTGAGTACTGGTACTCTGGGTTGAAATCGTAACGCTTGTCGAGTCTTAGTTAGAATGCTAAAACCAATAGACTATGAAAGCTAAACGTTTACGCTTACGCTTACTTATCTCCTATTTGTGTTTTTTGATGGGCGGGACCAAGGTACTCGAGGCCCAGACACAACCGCTGGGCGCTGTAATTGGCAATCAGACCGTTATTCCCATCGCTGTAGCTCCTCCCGGATATGCGATGGGGCAGGCGCTCATCTATTATCCCGACGATTATTTCCTTCCAGCGAATGCCAATAAACGTTATCCCCTGTATGTGTTCCTGCATGGGGCGGGCGAAGGGTCATCGACAGATATTACAGAAGTAACTAATACTTCCCTTCCCAATCTTATTAAAAACGGATTAAAACCTTATGGCATCGATCCTGTGACGGGCGATACCATAAAATATATCATTATTTCGCCCCATTGCGCGCAGTGCGGTGGATCTTATTCCTATCCTCAATTACAATATACCATCCCTGCATTGTTTACGGCATATCGCGTGGATACTTCCTGCGTATGGGTAGGCGGTCTTTCTTCGGGTGGTCGTGGTACGTGGAGCGTGGTGATGGGCTCGAACGTCGGCGATACCGCGCTTGGAAAAAGGATCACCGGGATCATGCCGATGGCCAATGGGGGGTATGATAATAATTTAAGCTTCCTGGCACCCAACCTGGATACCATCGCACGGCGCGGGCTGGGTTGTTTGTATGTGAT
>DASZVM010000368.1:0-2786 GCA_035547295.1 Puia sp.
GGATGGAGGCGGTGAACAAATGGCGAAAACGGGGTATTGTTTAATATCGTTAACGCCAGTAAGTTTGCTCACCCATTCAATAACAATCATTTGCAATCCCGCAATCTCCCTGTCCCTCTTCTCATTCTGCTGTAGGTTCCCATTTTTTCCGGCATATACCAATAAAGAATACCTATATGAACAAAAGAATGTTTCGCAGTTCAAAAACCATCGTTTCCCTCCTGATGCCGGCACTGTCGGCTGTCCTATTGATGTCTGCAGCTACCGCATATGGTCAATACGGTGATAAAGCGTCTTCTTACAATATCCTGGACTCATCGGTGATCCCCAGCCGAAGAATGCCCCAGCAAAATGAATTTTTGAATAACGCCTATCCATTTCCGGCCAAACCCCGTAATCAATGGGAGGTCGGCGTGAAAGGCGGCGTGCCTGTCGGGTTTACGGATGTCCGGTATTGGGGTCCCACCGGTGGCTTTGGGATCCATGTCCGGAAGGCCCTGGGATATTTATTTTCCCTGAGACTGGAGTATGACTGGCTGAGACTAAGGGGGCTTAACTGGCAGCCGAGCACTGCATGGGGTAAGAACAATGTGCTGGCCGGGTACTACAGCCCGGGCGACGCTCTTTTCTACAACTACCGCTCGACAGTCCAGGAGCTTTCTTTACAGGGCGTATTCTCCATCAATAATATCAATTTCCACAAGGCAAAAACAAAGTTCAACGCTTATTTCTTTGGCGGCATTGCCGCAGTGTCCTTCGATACAAAATATAAGACACTTGATAACAACGGCAACCCCTATGATTATTCGGATATTATGACCCGGTTTGCCGGAGAGTTCGATTATAAGCATCGTAAGGATATCCGGAAAGCATTAAAAGACAAATTGAATGGCTCATGGTCAACCGATGCCCAGCGGGACAATTCCCATCCGACATTCAGCGGCAACCCATTGACGATAGCCGGGGTAGTGGGTATGGGCCTGCAGTTCAGGCTGAGCCGGAGGATCAACCTGGCCCTGGAAGACAAATACACCTTTACAGCCTCCGATCTGATAGACGGGCAGCAATGGCAGCAAAATTATACTCCGGGGGCTGTGAACAGCATTGCCCAGACCAGGTCCGCCGACAGCTATAATTTTACATCCCTGGGTCTCAACATCAACATCGGCGGTCATGCCGTCGAGCCGTTGTGGTGGATCAATCCCCTGGATTACGCTTACAATGAGATCAATGCTCCCAAACATATGAAGCTGCCCAAGCCTGTGCTGGATGACGCGGACGGAGACGGCGTCACCGACCAGTTTGACCTGGAGCCGAACACGCCTAAAGGCAGTCCGGTGGATGCGCATGGTGTAAGCCGAGATACGGACGGTGACGGTGTACCCGACTACAAGGATAAAGAGCTGATCACTCCCACTCAATGCCAGCCCGTCGACGCGGATGGCATAGGGAAGTGCCCGGACCCGCAATGTTGCAAGGACCTGAAGGCATACATGGATGCAAACGGCACAGGCAAGGGACGCAAATGCAATATCGGGGACCTCCCCAGCATTACCTTCAAGGGCCGCTCGGTGACGGTGGGCAGGGATGCAAAGGCCTTACTGGCCAGCACCGCTGAAAAAATGCGTAATAACCCCGATTGTAAGGTAGCTGTGGTCGGCTATGGGGAATCCAGCAAGGCCAATCAGCAACTGAGCTGGGATCGCGTCAACGCAGTCATCAACTACCTGGTTGAAAAAGAAGGGATTGGCTCCGACAGGTTTATCTTCCGTTATGGACAGGGCGGCGGTGAAGAGAATACTGTTGACCTGAAGGACGGTACGGGGGAAGAAGGCCCCAATACGGTGCCGGCGCCGCATCCTAACCTGCGGAAGAAGAAATGATGTTTTTTATGTGAATGAATATTATAGTTAATTAACAAGACTCCCCTCATTTCAATGAGGGGAGCTTTGTTTGTCGCCCCTTCGTTGCGCATCCTGCGCCTGGTTGGACTGGGTATGGCCCTTCTTGGTGTTCTGACCGCCTGTATCGTACAGATCGGGGCGGATAAGATCGTACGGCCACTCACCCGCACCAAGATCCGGGACAATGCAGTGTATTATGATGCCGTCTCTCTTTTTTCCACCAAACGGGATGAGTTCCAGGCACGCATTACCAAGACCATTGAGAAAGATTTCCGGCGCAGAGGATTGTTGCTGGAGCAGATACTCATCCGGAATATCACGTTGCCGCAATCCGTGAGGACCAGCATCGAGCAAAAGATAACGGCCGGGCAGGATGCTCAGAAAATGCAATTCGTGCTGCAGAAGGAAAAACAGGAGGCGGAAAGAAAAAGAGTGGAGGCGCAGGGCATTGCGGACTACCAGCGGATCATCAGCGAAAGCCTGTCGGACAAACAGCTGCAGTACGAGAGCATCAAGGCTCAGTTGGAGATAGCCAGATCACCCAACACAAAGATCATAGTCATGGGGAAAGGCAGCGTCCGATGATATTGGACGCAAAAGGGCAGTGAGGAAATTTTTGTTAGATTGCATAGATCAATGGAAAATACTGTACAGATAAGACTGGCTTCTGCCGAAGATGCAGCGCTGGTGGCCGACATGAGCCGGCGGACGTTTTATGATGCTTTCGCAGCACAGAATACGCCGGAGAACATCGCCCGTTATATGGACGAGCAATTCACGAGGGAATCCCTGATGGCCGAGGTAGGGATGCCGGGAAATATATTTTTATTGGCCTGCCTGGACGGACAGCCTGTGGGTTATGCCCGGCTGCTGGAGCATGCA
>DASZVM010000369.1:0-5621 GCA_035547295.1 Puia sp.
CCCGCTGCCGTCATAGGGGTGTACTACCTGCGGGTTTTCCCAATGCCAGGGAACTTTTGGACCAGGCCTCATGGTGCCGTGCCCGCCGATGAATTTTACGTCATCGATCATGGACCTTTCTCCTGCCATCCATTTACAGGCGACGGCCCTGTAGTTGCTCTCCCCGGTGTAGAGACCGATCCCGGTGATGATGTTGGCTCCGCCTTGTGAGGATTCGAGGATGGGTTGCGGGGAGCCAAAGCCGCTGAATTCCGGAGCGATCTCTTTTAATGCAAAATTTGTGGCCAATGGGTGGAGGCCGATGAGAATAGTGTTGGGTTTTAGTTTTATTGTCTCTGTGATCCTGTACGATCCCTGGGGGACATAGATCACGGGATATTTATCAATGGCCGATTGAATGGCCCTGGTGTCGTCGGTGATGCCGTCGCCTTTGGCTCCTTGTGTCCTCAGGTTTATCCAGTCTTTTACCGGCGGGAGATGGGGAATGTCGGTTGTTCCCGCGGGCGGAAATGTTTTTAGAGGAACTATGTCGATAGTAGAGGCATAATGGGCCGGTTTGTCGATGTCGTCCATCTGCAGACCATAGGTAAGTCTTTTGACCTCGTAGGTTGTTGCGGGTGCTTTTGTCTGGGAGCCGGCTTTGGGAAAGTGTACCAGGACAGGTGTGTTGCGGCAGGCAAGGTCCCGTATATTCAGCTGCATGTTGGCGTTATCTTCATCGCTGATGGTAATGGCGGGGCCGGAGATATTTTCAAACCGGCAGTTTTCCAGGAACAGCTTTTCCCAATAGTTGGAGTCTACCTGTATGACGGCGGGGCAGCTCTTTACCTGCATCCGGACGATGGTAAAGCCGGCCTGCTGTGTTTTGATGGCTGTGATCTGCTGTCCTTCAAAGTATGTGTCCAGGGTCATGATCTGCCAGCCGGGGGAAGCTTTTGTCGTGTAGATGCCGTACCTTCCGCCAAAGAACTTTACATCTTCCAGCATATTGCCTACGTCGAAGAGTCCTGCCTTGCCTTTGCCGATATCGATATTGCAATGGGATACGAAGCTGTGCTGGGCGAAATGGGTCCTCAATGCAACGGCGGCGGGGTTGCCATCTTCAATTTTCAGATCTATGTTCGAGAGGGCGCTGTAAAAGGTGCCTGCGCCGGCGTCATGGATACCCGAGGAATCGGGGATGCTGCTGGTGAACCAGAACATGTATTTTGCCCGGCCTTTGTCTTTCGGGTCTTCTTCCTGGAAGCCGGGCGAGTTTTTTTTCAGAATAATGAGTGGTCTATTCCTGCCATAACCTATCAGGCGGATGGCGGCGGGGATATAGATGGTCTTTGAGATCGTATAGGTCCCTTCGGGGATAAAGAGGACACCGAAGTTCCTGTCTTTTTTCAGCTGATCGATGGCTGTCTGCAGCTGTGTGGAGATATCGGCGTTGATGCCGGGCGTGAAGTAAACGGCTGCCGTGTCATCGATCTTTTGCGTATAGATGGAGGCGCCGGGGGTGAACTGGGCCTGTATTTCTTGCTGGATTGCCGTCAGCAGGCAGATGGACAGGAAAAGCTTTGTCATGAATATTTAATATCTTACAGACAAGTTATGTAAAAAAGCCATGAAAATAACTATCTGTAAAGATGAGCGTAGTTTTGACGTTGTGGCCGCGTGGCGTATCATCGGGCAAATGCTGGAGAAACCGGATGCTGTCATCGGGTTGTCTACGGGACAGACGACAATCCATATGCATGGCATCGTCGCGGAGATCTTTGGAAAGTATCCGTTTGATGTGTCCAGGGTGACGCTGTTCAATGTGGATGAGTTTATCAATGTACCCGCGGATTATCCGGGAAGCTGTTTTAATACGATATACAATCAGCTGGTGAAGCCATTGGGTATTCCAGCGGGGAATTTTATCATGCCGCCTACCATGTCGGATGACCTGGAGACGGAGTGCCTGGAGTTTGAACGTCGGCTGGCTGAACGGGGAGGGGCTGATCTTCAGATGCTGGGTATCGGTCTTAACGGACATGTGGGGATCAACCAGCCGGGGACGCCGTTTGAGAGCGAGACCTGGGTGTCGCATCTGGATGTCGATTATGAGATACGGATACGGCGTGAAACGGGTATCGGGGAGGAGACGAAGCTGGGGGGACTGACAAGGGGGATCAGGAATATCATGCGGACGCGCAAGCTGATATTGATAGCCAAGGGGGCGCATAAGGCGGATATTATCGAGCAGGCGCTGCTGGGGCCTGTGACGACGGATATACCGGCATCGGTGGTGCAACTGCATCCGAATTGCGAGGTTTTGCTGGATGCGGCGGCGGGGGTGAAGGTCAGGGGGCTTGCTGCCGGTCCTGGCCGGTGAGTTTTTTTATTCGCTATTTTGTAGGTATGGAAAAATATGTTTTAGAACCGATCGGGTTTATCCAGTCGCCGGTGAAAAATCGTGATGAAGCTGCGAAACAAGGGTATGAGGGTGCGCCGGATGTATGGCTGGTGATAAATGATAATGTCGCAAAAGCGCTGGAAGGAACGATGCCGGGAGACGAAGTGATATTGATCACCTGGTTCCACCGGTCAAGCCGGGATGTGCTTGCGGTGCATCCACGGGGGGATAAGCGCAATCCTGTGACGGGGGTATTTGCTACCCGCAGTCCGGACAGGCCTAATCCGTTGGGGTTGCACAGGGTGAAAGTGCTGGAGATCAAGGGGACGTCTTTAAAGGTGGGGCCGCTGGAAGCGATAGATGGGACGCCTGTGGTGGACGTCAAGCCGGTGCTGGACATGTCGGAGAATGCGTGATATCTCCGGTTACAAGATGACAAGCGGAGGGATCTTCTGGTATTTCTGTCTGTAGCTTTTGGGTTGACAATTCTTGAATTTCTTAAACTGCCTGTAAAAAAAAGGGATGCTTTCATAACCGGCGGCATAGCATATTTCGCTCACCTGTTTGTCCGTCTCGATGAGAAGCTTGCAGGCACGATTGATCTTATACTCGTTGAGGAATTCGAAGAAGGACTTGTTCATGATATTGCTGAAGAACCTGGAAAAGTATTCTTCATTCATGCTGACCTGTGCGGCGATGTCGGCCAGGGATATCTTTTCGCAATAGTGTTTTTCTATGTATTTATATACGATGTTGATCCTTTCGTTGTTGGTGGTGTTCAGCTCATAGGAGAAGCCCTGCTGGCACAGCAAATGGAATTTGGAGGTATGCGCCAGGTCCCGAAGGATCTGCAGCAGCAACAACAGCTTTTCCAACGGCGGAAGCGTCAGCAGCTCGAAGAATTTCTCCCTGAGCGACAAGGCGATTTCCTTATCGAACTTGATCCCTTTGCCGGACAGCTTTAGCAGCTGACGTATGGCATCAAATTCGTAGCTCTGCATCCATGTGTTGTCGACGAATTCCTCATTCAGATAAATGACAATTGCTCTTGCGGAGGGCTGCTGGTCATCGGATTTGATCCAGCAGTGCGGCATGTTGGAGCCTACCAGCACCAGGTCGTCCTCAAAGAAGTTCTCCATGCTGTTGCCAACGTATCTTACTCCCTGGCTGCTGAGGATGTAGGTCAGCTCATATTCAGGATGATAATGCCAGGGGTAATCAAACTCTTTACTACTGTTTTGAATGACGGATTTAAATAGTTTGGATTCTATTGCGGGGATGTGTTTGTAATGAGCCTTCATATTTTAAAACTACACTTTTTTGTCCATTTTCGGGCGCGCGGCCAATATTCTCTACAAAATAGGATAGTAAATAGGCGGTATAGGGTAAGCAAAAGGAATATTTGCATTTTAAATTTGACTCTTAACAAGTTCTGATTAAAAGGTGTAACTATGAGACGATCGCTCCTGCTCTTTGGGATGGCTCTATTCTTTTTTATTGATCATATACCGGCACAGGTAAACGGGGATGCAGTGACGGTGGATCTGCGACTGGATGGTTCTAAAGTATATCAATCCATAGACGGATTTGGGGTAAATGCCAATACCCGCAGCTGGGACAGTGTGGCTTTGAGGCCGGCGCTGGACCTTCTTCTCGACAGCATGCATGCCACTGTCTGGCGAATAGTGGTAGAGACGGTGGAAAAATGGGAGGAAACCAATGACAACAACGATCCTTTTACCTTTAACTGGGAGTATTATAACAAGCTGTATAAGACACCGAAGTTCAGGAAAGCTTTCGAGATGATGCGCTATCTGAACCGGCGGGGCGTCACGGGGAACCTTATGATCAACTTTATGGGGCCGGTGCCCCAATGGATGGGTGGTGAGGTCATAAAGCCGGAGTATGAGGACGAGTATATCGAAATGCTGGTGTCTTTTTTTCATTATGCCCGGTATACGGAGCATGTCCAGTTCGGATTGATATCCCCCATGAATGAGCCTGATCTGAGGAAGGAAGGGCCTACGGTCGGCCCGGCACAATTTGTCGTGCTCCTGAAGAAGCTGATGGACAGGATGCAGGCCGATGGTATGGGGGACGTACATTACGTGGCGCCGGACGTGGCATCCATGAATAACGGGATAGAAAAATACCTGCCTGTTCTGATGAAGGACACGGCGATCATGTCCAGGATCGCGCACTTAGGTCTGCATAGCTATGGCGGTTACTATGCCAATGTGGACAGCTTTATCCGGACAACGGCCTATCCTGATGAAAGCTGGTGGATCACGGAATGGAACTCGTGGAGGGATGGACTGGACGATGGAAAGATAGGGGTGTACGACTATCAATTTGCCAGCGAATGCATATATAAGCTTCTAAAGCTTTTGCAGCACGGGATCTCTGCCGGTATTTCGTGGGAAGGATATGACAGCTATTATGAGCACCATGCTCCCAGTCTTTTTAGCTATTGGGGCATCCTTGGATATAACAAAGACCGCAATACGTATTTCCCGCGCAAGCATTTTTATGCCATTTCGCAAGTATCGAGGTTTGTTCTGCCGGGATCGAAGAGGATCGACGTATCCGACCCGGGTGATAGTCTTACGGTAGTGGCTTTTCATGATACCATCCGTCATAAGGTGGTCCTGGTGGGTGTGAATGCCAGGCATGGAGCGGTGAACCTTAACGGGACGCTGGCCAGTCTGGGCAGGGTTTCGTCTTTTGCCATGTATCATACCAGCAGCACGGATGATCTGCACAGGGACGGGAATATGTCGGTGAAAGGGCGCTCATTCCATGGGAAGATACCCGCGCGGTGCATATTTACTTTGTACGGGGATGAAGATGTACGGCCTGAGCCGTCCGGATGGTATGCGGGAGATATCCATGTACATCTGAATTGCGGGGACGGCACTCCTGTCTATAGCGAGGATAGTCTTGCGAAGATGGCCCGTGTAAACGACCTTTCAGTGGTCTCTTTGCTTGCTGACATGGGGAATGGGGAGGTAAAGGTCAGCACCCGCGATCTGCCAAAAGTAAATGGAAAGGATGCCGTGGTTTCGAGACCGGGCAGTCTGATACATTGGGACACGGAATGGCATTGGGATGCCACCTATACGGAATTTGGCAACCAGGCGCTGGGAGGGCATCTTGTCCTGCTTGGATTGCAGCATGCGCGACAGTTGTGGGACGAGTCGGCCGGAAAGGTACTGGATTGGGGAAGGAAGCAAGGTGC
>DASZVM010000370.1:0-2604 GCA_035547295.1 Puia sp.
AAATATAATTCGCTCGACTCGCTCTACAGCAACGATTACCAATTCAATATCCTCACCAATACAGGAGGGCTTGCCTATAGCCTGGTAGGCAAAAAGCTGAGGGTAAATGCGGGGACCAACGTGGCCTTTACCCGTTACGACCAGCGGGATATCCATGCAGATACGGCGGCCAAAAGAAGGTTTACGAACTGGAGTCCCAATGCCAATCTATCCTATGCTTTTACCCCCCAGAGAAGGCTGGCCCTTCGTTACAACGGGTATATGACCCAGCCTACGCTCAACCAGATACAGCCCATCCGCACCAATGACGACCCGTTGAACATCTACATCGGGAACCCGGGGCTCAAGCCTCAGTTTGTCAACCGGATAGGCATGAACTTTAATGATTACAAAGTTCTTACAGACCGGGGCATCTGGATAGACATTACCTATTCGTTCACGGAAAATGCCATCAGCAGCGATGTCCTGGATACGCTTGGCAAAAGGACCAACCGGTCCATCAATGTCGATGGCAACAACAACTATTCCGGCTATCTGGGTTATAATTTTAAATGGAGGAAGCCGAAGCTCGACTTCTATATCTTTTCGAACTTCAACCACAGCACCAATGTCAGCGTCATCAATCACGTGCAGAACACTACCACCAGCGGAAGCTATACGTTGGGCGGCAGGGTGTACAAGTCAAAGGATAAAAAGTATGATGTGAGCATAGAACCTGCCGCCACCTATACGGACAGCCGCTCATCCGTAAATACGCAACAGCCTGTACGGTACTGGACCTGGTCTATCCAGCCCGCATTCGACGTCTATCTGCCCCTGAAATTCCAGGTCCATGCAGATGCCCAGATCAACCTGCGGGAAAAGACGGATGCATTCAGGAATAACCTCAACAACACCCTGCTGAATGCCTGGCTGGGAAAGAAGTTCCTGAAGGGAGATGCCCTGCTGGTAAAGGTATCGGGAAACGACCTGCTCAATCAGAATATCGGCTTTAACCGCTCGGCAACCAGTAACTTTATCACACAGACAACTTTTAGCAATATCAAGAGGTTTTACATGCTGTCCGTGGTCTGGAACTTTACAAAGGCAGGCACCCCGGCGCCAAATCAATAAAAGCTGATCATGAAGATCCTATTTACTATATTCCTTGCCTTTTCTGCAAGTATGCTGCAGGCGCAGGCTCCCAATGCCATCTTTCTTTCCCAGGGGAAGATCGAATTTGAAAAAAAGCTGAATCAATATGCGCTTATCGAGAGTGACAATGACAACTCCTGGTCGGATCTGCAGAAAAAAACCCTCTCGCAGTTCAAGACCACGTATTTCGACATGTTGTTCAGCCGCACAAAAACCCTTTACAAGCCCGGCCGGGAAGGCACGGGAACGAATATGGGCTGGTTCTCCGAACTGCCGGCGCAGGCGAATATCGTCTATTCCGATCTTGAGCAGCAAAAGAGTGTCAGCCAGAAAAAAGTGTTTGAACAGCAGTTCCTCATACAGGACAGCATCCGGAAGATCAGGTGGAAGCTGACGGATGAAACACGCACGATTGCCGGGTTTTCCTGCCGCAGGGCCAATGCCATTATCATGGACTCTATTTATGTAGTGGCTTTCTATACGGATGAGATCCTCACCACCGGCGGCCCTGAATCCTTCAGCGGTCTGCCGGGCATGATCCTGGGCGTTGCCCTTCCCCACCAGCATGTTTCCTGGTTTGCCACCAAGGTGGAGGCCGTATCGGTGACCGATGCCCAGCTCGTCCCTCCCCAAAAGGGAAAAAAGACGGACAATGCGGGGTTAAAGGAAACGGTAGGCGCGGCGCTCAAGGATTGGGGCAAATATGCGCAAAAGTTTTTGCAGGCCGTATTCCTGTAGACTGCGGCCACAGCGGAAGACATTATTTTCGAAGCTCCATTATCAGCATTTGTCCCGGCGGGATGTCGATGGGAGCCGTGAGGGGAAATTGATCGCCGGATAAAATGTCTGTCGCCCGGGGAAAGCCGGAGGTCCTTTCGCCATAGTTGCGGGGATCCAGACTGGCGGTGACCGAATCAGTATTCATTGCGCATAAGATCGTTTGTTTTGCATCATAACGGAAAGAGACATACAGCCCATTTTTTGGCACATATTGCATCATCTGTCCTGTCTTCATCGCTGATGAGGATCTGCGGAATTGCGCCAGCGTACGCACCAGTTTCTGCACTTCCAGCTCGTCGGCGGAAAGCCCCTCGCCCGTAAAGGCGTTCTTTTTATCCCCTTCCCATCCCCCTGGAAAATCCAACCGTACCCATCCATCCGGGTTGGCAAATCCTTTCATCAATATTTCGGTGCCGTAGTACATTTGCGGGATGCCCCGGCATGTCAGCAGCCATTCGATACCCATTTTTTGTTTGGCCACGCTCTCCCCTACCTGGGAAAATATCCTGCTCATATCGTGGTTATCCAGGAAAATGACATTACGCATGGGGTCCTTGTACAGGAAATCGTTGCTCAGCGTATTGTAGAGTTTCATGACCCCATCCGTCCAGCCGGGCTTTTCCGTCAGCGCCGGCAGGATGCCGTAAAAATTGCATTGGAAATCCACTGCGCCCTGAAGATTGCTCTTAT
>DASZVM010000371.1:0-5664 GCA_035547295.1 Puia sp.
CTGCCTGTAAGTTTTACCCAGGGGCAGCGATTGTCCTGCGATATGGAGGTCGTTGCCGCTGAAGCCTTTTACTTTGTCGATGGCTACTGCATAGCTCCGGTGGATACGAAGGAATTTATCTTTTGGAAGCTCGTCCAGGAAATTCTTCAGATTATTGAGCGTGATATAGTTCTTTTCGGAAGTAACGATCTTGGTATAATTGGTCAGGGCTTCCAGGTAAATGATCTCGTGGAGGTAGACCTTGTTGACGGCGGTGCCTTCCTTTATCATCAGGAAATCGTTCTCAAAACGGAGGCTGTACCGGATGGCTTTTTCTTTGATATCGAACAGCTCCAGGGCGCGCTGGATGGCCCTGTCCAGGCGTTGGGGGTTTACGGGTTTGAGGAGGTAGTCAATAGCGTGTATATCAAATGCGTCGATGGCGTATTCGGGGTGGACGGTGACAAAGATACAAGGGGGTGGATTGGGGAGCGATCTAAGGAAGTCGATGCCGCTCATCAGGGGCATGTCTACATCCACGAACAGGAGATCGGTGGTCCCATTCTTTATAAAGTCGAGGCTTTCCACGGGGTTTTGGAAGCTGGCCGTTATTTTCAGGAAGCTATGCCTCGAGATGTATTCTTCCAGCAGCATTCTTTCGAGCCTATTGTCATCGATGACGACACAATTCAAATTTTTCATGCCCGGATGAAGATTGACTAAAATAAAGGTAGTCAATTTGCGCCCGATGCCCGGGGCTCTTTTTTTTTGAAAAAACATCCTACTATTTTGTTCGTACGAAAAATTTCCTACCTTTAGTGTCATGAAGAAGGAAAGCGGGCAAAACAAGCAGCCGGAGCCTACCCGGTCTGAGCTGGAGATCCTCCAGGTATTATGGAAGCATGGGCCGTCCACCGTAAGGTTTGTCAATGACAAGCTGAACGAGCAAAAGCGTGCTGTGCAGTATACGTCCACCTTAAAGCTTATGCAGATCATGGTGGAAAAAGAGATCCTGAAGAGGGATGAAAGCGCGATGAAGCATATTTATAGTGCGGCTGTGGAGGAGAAGACTTTCAAGGGGGTGCTGCTGGAGCGTTTTGTGGATTCCATGTATGACGGCTCTGCCACCAGTCTGATGATGCAGCTACTGGGTAATAAAAAGACCTCGAAGGAGGAACTGGACCAGATCAGGAAGCTATTGGACAAGCTGGGTGAGAAGTAAGAAGAACTCTTAATATTTTACTATATGCGGGCAACTTTTATCCTCTCGTTGTTCAGGGAAGATATTGTCAGGGCTTTATTCTGGACCCTGGTACATTCCCTCTGGCAGGGTATGGCGCTGGCCATCCTCACGGGTCTTGTGATCTTATTTACCAGAAAATCGGCGCCGGTGCTGCGTTATAACGTTCTGCTGGGGCTGTTCTGTCTTTCCCTGGCGGCGGCGAGCGTTACCTTTTTTGTGCAGCTGCGGGGGGCAGGTGTTGTTCCGGATGGGCCGGCGGTGGTTCCGGATGGTGTCGCTCCTGCGCTGCCTGTGGAAATGCCTGCCATGAGCAATCTGTATGCGGGTGTTGAACAGTCATGGACGGGCAGGCTGGTGAGCTATCTCGATCGGAAGGCGGATATCCTGGTGGCCATCTGGATGGTCATCCTTTTTATCCGCCTGGTGAAGCTGCTGGCCGACCTGGGGGCTGTCCAGCGTCTCCGTTACTACCGGACAAGGGCAGCCGATGAAAGCTGGCGTCAGCGGGTGAGGGAGCTTGCACGGCGGATGGGGATAAAGAGAGCGGTGGAGCTGCTGGAGTCCTCTCTTGTCCAGGTACCGATGATGGCCGGGATATTCAAGCCGGTGATCCTGGTGCCGTTGGGGTTATTGGCGCAGCTGCCTCCTCAGCAGGTGGAAGCCATCCTGCTGCATGAGCTGGCGCATATCCGGCGGAGAGATTATTTTGTCAACCTTCTGCAGAGCGTCGCGGAGACACTCTTTTTCTTCAATCCGGCTATATTATGGATATCATCTCTTATCCGGGTGGAGAGGGAAAACTGCTGTGACGACATTGCCGTAGAGGAGAGCCGCAGCAAGTCAGCGTTTATTCATGCGCTGGTGTCATTCCAGGAGTACCGGCAGTCATCCTCCTATACGCTGGCATTTGCGGGTAGCAAGAACCATCTGCTGGACAGGGTGAAGCGGATCGTTCACAGTGATAACAAGACCCTGAATATACGGGAGAAGCTTTTTTTACTGGTCTCCGTGTTCATTACGGCGGGGCTTACCATGGCGTATACCGGGCAGGAGCCCGCACCGGTGAAGCAGGCGTCTGAACAGGTGAAAGCGATGGAGGCGAGCGGAGTAGAAAAGATGGAACGGTCCGGGCGGCCTTTCAGGATGGACGCCGACACGTCGAAGCCTGTTCAATCCGGGAATGTTACGGAGCCGGGAAAGCGGGATAAGGCTGCCGATACCACGATGACGCCGGAGCAGAGAAGACAATGGGAGAGGGCGTTTGCCGAGCAGCAGAGGAGACTCGATGAGGCGGAGGAAAGGCTGGCAGAGCAGGAGAGGAAGCTCATGGCCCAGCAGGAAAGGCTCAACGATCTGTATGCGGAGGCCCTGGCAAGGGTGCAGGACTTACGCAATAGCATACACGGAGATAAGGACCCGAAGACCCATATCGAGGAGGAGCAGGAGCGGATGGAAAAGTTCAATGAGCTCCGGCTCGAGACCCAGCATAACCTGGAAGCATTACAGCTGATGCAGAATGAAAAGCAGGTGAAGGAGAACCGGGTCAGGGCGCAGAAACTGGCGCGGCAGCAGGAGATAGAATTCCGGAACAGGCAGCGGGAACTGGAGAGCATGGCCCGGCAGCAGGAGGTGAGCCTGCGCAAGAGCCGGCTGCAGTTGAATGATGCCCGGCTGATGCAGGAGCATGTGCTGGAGCTGCGGAAGAATTCCGGGGACCGGATGAACAAGCATGTCGCTCCTGTCATCGATATGCTGCTGGATAAAAAGCTGATCACACAGACGGACGATCTGTCCTTTTCGCTGGATAAGGATGGACTGACCGTAAATGGCAAAAAACAGTCCGAGGAAGTTTTCCAGGATTTCAAGAAGGCTTTTTTAGAAGATCCGCAGGATTATATACGGTATATGAAGAAGGATGGGAGCGAGTCTACTTCTATCAACAGACATAAGGATTGACTACATCGCAATCGGTTTAATTTTTTTCCCTAAATTGGCATAGTAATCAAAATATTCGAGCGCTATGCCAACCAGACGTAATTTTCTTCAACAGGGTTCCCTCCTCGCTGGTGGGGCTCTTTTTTTGTCCGCTTTTGACAACCAGGCTTTTGCAAATCTCCGGAGACGGATGTCCCCTTCCGACCAGATCAATATAGGCGCCATTGGCATCAACGGCATGGGCTGGGCCGATCTTTCCTCGGCGCTGAAGCAGCCGGGTGTCAATGTAGTGGCGCTTTGCGATGTGGATAAGAATGTCCTCGACAAGAGAATGGGGGACCTGGCCAAGATGAATGTGGATACGAGCAAGGTGAAGGTCTATTCGGATTACAGGAAGCTGCTGGAGCAGAAGGACATCGATGTGGTGATCATTGGCACGCCTGATCACTGGCATGCGCTGATCATGATCGAGGCCTGTCAGGCGGGGAAGGATGTGTATGTGGAGAAGCCGGTGGGGAATTCGATCGGGGAATGCAGGGCCATGGTGGCTGCCCAGCAGAAATATAACCGGGCTGTGCAGGCGGGGCAATGGCAGCGTAGTCAGCAACATTTTAAAGATGCCGTGGACTTTGTACAGTCAGGGCAGCTGGGCAATATACGTACGGTAAAAGTATGGTGTTATCAGGGGTGGATGAAGCCAGGGCCGGTGGTGCCGGATTCCGCGCCGCCGCCGGGTGTGGATTTTAAGAGCTGGCTGGGGCCTGCTCCTATGCGGAGCTTTAATTCCAGCAGATTCCATTTCAATTTTCGCTGGTTTTGGGATTATGCCGGAGGGTTGATGACCGATTGGGGTGTTCACCTGCTGGATTATGGTCTGTTGGGCATGAAGGCGGGAGTCCCCAAGAGCATTGCGGCATTAGGCGGCAGATTCGCCTATCCTGATCTGTACGAGGAGACACCTGATACGCTGACCACCTTGTATGAATTCGACGGGTTCAACCTGGTATGGGATCATGCCATGGGGATCGACAATGGTTCTTATGGGCGTGACCATGGCATTGCCTACATCGGCAACAACGGTACGCTGGTGCTGAGCCGGGGCGGCTGGGAGGTCATCGAGGAGAAACAATCCAGGAGTAAGGTAAGCAAGCCTTTTGTGAAACCTTCGGACAATGGTCTGGACAAGCATTGGGAGAATTTTATCGGTGTGGTCCGCAACCGAAAGATGGAGGACCTGCATTGTTCTATTCAGGCGGGCGCCCACGTCGCTACGGTGGCGCAGATGGGCAATATCAGCTTCCGCAGCGGTCAGCGCCTGGTATGGGATGCAGGATCGGGGAAATTCGGGGAGGATAAGATCAACCAGGAGTACCTGATGAAGGAGTATCATAATGGGTATAAGCTGCCAATAGTATAAATGGTTTTTGTTATGGCTATATAGGGTAGAAGCTGTAAAAACTTGTTAAAACGGCCCTTTTGGGGTGTAGATGCGACAGAAAAACAGATTTTAAACAGAATTTATCCGGATTTTTGTCGTTCTTACATAAACAAACAAATCAGCCTCCACATGATGAAAATGGCAACTGTGTTGACGCTTTTTACATGCGTCTGCCTCTCGGCCAGGTCACAAAACCCCTCTTCCATCAATACGGCAGAGAACAGTCCCGTTATCAGGGAGATCAGCGTTACGCCTGTTGCGGCGAGGATGCATGATACTATTCCCCATGAACATCGTTTGGATTGGACCATTCCCGAGTACCAGAAGCCATTTCCGGTGCAGAAGTTCATATTGCCGGCCGCGATGGTCGCGTATGGTTTTGCGGGGCTGCATGTCACCCAGCTTCAAAGTCTTAACAAAGGGGTCAAAGATGAGATATATGATGATCATCCTCATGCTCCATTCCATCTCGATAATTACCTGATGTATGCTCCTGCCGCGACGGTGTATGCGTTAGATGCCCTGGGAGTGAAGGGTAAGCATAACTTTAAGGATAAGACCATATTACTGCTGATGTCGCAGCTGTTTACCCAGGGAGCTGTGTTCTCCCTGAAGGGGCAAAGTCATGTGCTCCGTCCTGACGGATCGGCCTATAATTCTTTTCCTTCCGGCCATACGGCTACTGCCTTTGCGAATGCTGAATTTATGCGGCTGGAGTATAAAGATGTTTCTCCCTGGTATGGAGTAGCCGGTTATGCAATGGCTACGGCTACGGGCGTGCTGCGGATGTACAATAACAAGCATTGGCTTAACGACGTCGTGGCCGGTGCGGGTTTTGGGATCGCGGGCACACGTCTGGCGTACTGGCTGTATCCGAAGATCCAGCATTCGTTGTTCAAAGGTTCTCCCGGCACGGTGCTGATGCCAACGTACCAGAGCGGCGCTGTCGGACTGGCTTTTGCGAAGTCGCTGGCAAAAGAAAAGCCGGCGCTTTTTGACGCCGGCCTGTAATCCGAATTTATTCAGCTGTTATTTTTTCCCCATGGCGTCTCGGATACCTGCGAGCAGC
>DASZVM010000372.1:0-8947 GCA_035547295.1 Puia sp.
TTTATATTCATACAGACGGGTGAGCCGCAGGGATGTGCCGCCCTGTGCCCTCGTCCCCTTGCCGGCCTGGTCGGTTGAGCCGGGTAGAGTAATGTCCTCCGGAAGACGGGGCAACAGCTGAACGCCATTGCTGCCCACACCTGTATAAAAGGGATCGAGCTTGAATTTCCAAATGCCTTCCAGGGAAATGGTCTTCTCCTCCGTCTGCGCAACAACACCACTCCCAAAGATGCAGGCCAGCCATACAAAAAAAACAGATCGTATACAATTCATCTTACTGATAGGTTCCTGTCAATGTTACAATCGCCTTTGGTGCAATGGCAATGCTTCCCGGAGATGTCTGCGACCTCTTCAGGCTATTGCTATTGTCCGTAAGGTATTCATCCAGTTTCGTCACGTTCACACCCGACAGCTGCAAGGTCGCCGCCTGGGTGGAAACATTCACCACCACCATAACGAGCTTTTTGGCAGTCTCGTCCTTATAGGCAGAGACCATCAGCGATCCCGCAGCCGTCACGGGATTGTCCAATCCCTGGATGCCGGCCGATACCCGCTTCATGCCCGGACGGACAAACCGGGAATAGTTGCCCAGCGACCACAGCTGTTTGGAGTCAAGCACCGTACCGTCCTGTTTGCAATTGTCCACGTTGATGTTTCCGGAAGGGTCGTTGATATATATCAGTCCGTCGCTGTAATTATACGGGCTGACGGCCAGCCACCATTGCCAGGAAGTGACATTAGCGATCGTAAGATCATGATGGATGGTCTTGGCCACATAAAGCCCATAGTCGATGTTGGTCGTACGGGGACTGCCGTTATAAATATTACAAATATTCCCCAGGATACCAAACTCGGACTGCCATGCCTCCAGGGACGGGTCCACCTGCTTCATCTTTGTGGCCACCTGTTGCCGGACACTGACCAGGTTGTCGTCAGGACAGGTGGTATAATAGCTATGTGCGGATATAGCATGCATTGTATTGGACAGGTTGCCGATGTAGCCGGCGGAAGCGGGATTGAAGAACTGGTTGATCTGGTCCCCTCTTCCATCGGTGTTGCTGCCATACAGAAAATTCCATTGGCCTGCCTCTCCTACCACCACCCTGGAGGCCGGCGCCTGCGTGGACAGCTTGCCCGAAAGGTCCTTCACCAGCTCTGCTATCTCCGAATTCTGCGCCTGGCTGCCTTCCTGGGAAGCGCCGGTGGCCGTCCCCCAGGCCCACTGCGGCTCGTTGACAGGGCTGATATAATCAAACTGCAGATGCGCTGCCACCTTTGCCAGGAAGTCTGCAAAATCTCCCATTCTTCCATCGGCAATATTGAGACTGGTGGTGCCGCTGCCATTGTAGGCCCGCGCATTCTTTGTCATCGACACGGGAGGGGACAAAGCAAAACCAAGACTATACTTTACCCCGCGCTGACGGGCTGCCTGGAGGAACCATTGTCCTCCGGCCTCTTTATTCCAATCATACGTCCCGTCGGCATTAAGGAAACATTCCTCCCGCCGCCAGTCCGTGGCTATCTGGCTGGTGTCGCCCTGCTCAAAGCTGCCGGCGCCGATGTTCATCCGCCAGAGGGAAAGACCGATACCCTTGGGTGTCCCATCGGCCAGCGTATCCATGCTGAACAGCATATCGGCGATCTTATTCTTTTTATTGACATCGGCCCACTTGCCGATGAACTTGCAGGTCCACCCGTCTGATGCGCCAAAGCTGTGAATGGTCTGCTGTGTCTTGCTCAGGTCTACGGTAAGGGTAAGCTTTGTCTGCGCTTTGTTACAGGTATCCACCCCATTGTAAAAGCAGCTTTTATCACCATCGGGCGGTGGCATGGCGTTGCCGGACTTCGTACATTCGCCTATCATCATGGCAGCCGGCAGGGTCAGAGCGGCAATTAGTATATATCGGATATTCTTCATAATTAGTAGCCGGGATTTTGTTTTAGAGCGCCTTCCGAAGAAACGATCTCGAGATTGGGAATAGGCCATAACAGATGGATCGCCGGGTCGAAATGGATGCCTTTATTCTGCGGCTCCAGCGTATTATGCGTCTCGTAAAAATCCGTGCTCGTCTCCGTATTGTACTTTACAAAGCTGCCGTTAGGGCCAAAAATGCTGTTGATGACGGGTTTGCCGTTCTGGTCCTTCCACCGGCGGATATCATAGAGCCTATCCCCTTCAAAAGCCATTTCCAGTCTTCTTTCCGTCCTTACGGCATTGATCAGGTCCCAACCTGTGAGTGACATGTCCGTGGTTAGGCTCACCCTGTCCCGCACTTTTTTCAGGGAGGTCAGCGCATCGCCTGTTTTGTTTTGCATGGCGCAGGCTTCCGCATGGATCAGCAGCACGTCGGCAAAACGCAGTATGATATCGTTACGGGAATAAAGCCCGTTGGCAGGACGCTGCGCCTTTGGCACATACCATTTCCGGGAGAACCGTCCCGATTTAGATTGGTTGGTGGGATAGCCGCCGCCATTAAAGCTGTTGTTGTTCGGGTCTCCGGCCACCGGCTTGCCCTGGCGATTGATGGTCCATACCATCCGGATGCTGTCCCCGGCTGCTATATAGGCATTTTCCAGATCGCTCGTCACGCCATAATAACCCCATCCCCCATCGGAGACCGAATTGATCATATACTGCGCGCTGGAAGGAAGGGGTGGGTTCTTGGAAGAGCCGCACTGAACTTCAAAGATAGACTCCTGTCCATTCTTATAATTATAGTCCCAAAGCGTTCCAAAGCTGGTCTCCAGCGAATAGTCTCCCGAGGCGATCACCTGCTGGGCCGTAGCCTCCGCATTCGCCCAGTCTTCTTTATAGAGATAAACTTTTGCCAGCAAGGCCAGGGCTGCGCCGGAAGAAGCCCTGAACTTATCCGAGGCGGAATATTCGGACTTGCGGGGGAGGACGGCAGCGCATTCCTTCAGGTCCTTGATCACCTGATCATATACTTCGTTCACCGTATTGCGTGGCAGATGGGTGGTGGGCGGATATATCTTCAGCACGAGAGGTACGCCTCCATAGTTGCGGACCAGGTCGAAGTAACACCAGGAACGAAGGAACTTAAGCTCTGCGATAAATTTTGTTTTGCTCGCTGTATCGATAGGTGCCCCCTGGATACCTTCGATGGTGCTGTTAAAGATCCCAATGGACTTATATAGCATGACCCATTGGTCCTCGCATCTGTCATTGCCCGCATCCAGCACGTACTGTACGACGGCATCATAAGTGGCGTGGGTGGATTGATAGGTATTGCCGATCCATCCATTGTCGCTGGCCGCTTCGCCCGACAGGTAGCGCCAGTTGAATATCTGCCACCAGCTGTCATAGTCGATATAACGGTAAGCCACCTGCGTGGACGTATTACATTGGTCCAGGTTGGTATAATATTGTGCGGATTGCACTGATCCGTTGGTGCTCACGTCGAGCAGGGATTTTTTACACCCACCGATGATCACCAGCAAAACCAGGCCGCCGATGAGGAAAAGATTACGTTGCATATGAATATTTTTTCAACAGAATTTTTATAAGTTAAGATTGATGCCCACCAGGAATACCCGGGAAGGTATCGCCTGGAAATTGTCCACGCCATTATAGGTCACATTATTGTACCAGGGCAGGTCCGGGTTCAACCCGGGATATTTGGTGACGGTGAACAGGTTCTGTACGGAGGCATATAGCCGCAGATTGTTGACACCTTTGATCCAGTTGGGGAAGGTATAGCCTACTTGCATCAGGCTGCACTTCACGAAATTCGAAGTGGCCAGGAAGAAGTCCGACATCTTGCTGAAATTCCCGTTCTGGTCGGGATAACGCAGGATGGGGAATTTATTGCTGGTACCCTGGCCGTGCCAGTACTGATCGGCGAGGCCGGATTTGAAATTCATATGACCTGTCGGGTTCATATTGAGACGGTAGCTCTGGAAATATTTGGCGCCAAAAGAGCCATAGAACTCGGTCCGGAAGTCGAAGCGATCGTAGCTGAGGCTCAACGTCAGATTGCCCGTGAATTTCGGCCAGGGTGAACCAAGGTCTGTCAGGTCGTTATTGTCCAGAACGGTGTCCCCGTTGATGTTCTTGAACTTGAGATCACCAGCCGTAGCCTTTGGCTGCAGACGGGTACCATTCTTATTGACATAGGCAGCGGCTTCCGCATCCGTCTGGAATACGCCTTCCGTAACATAGCCATACCAGGCGCCGGGCTCATGCCCATGGGTGATCCGGCTGCGACCGGTGGAGATGACATCGTTGGCCTCACGTCCGATGATGGGGTCTGCAACTCCCAGGTCGTTTACGATGGACTTCGAATGGCTGACGGTAAGGTTCACGTCGAAACGCAGCTTGCGGGTAATATTATCTTTATACCCGACGGAAAAGTCCCAGCCGTTGGTAGTCATTTTGGCGATGTTGGCCAGCTGAGCCGCTACATATCCCTGGGGATACCCAAGGATGGGATCGACGTTGATGCTTTCCAGCAGGTTGCTGGGATTGCGTACATATTTTTCTACCGTAAAATTCAGCTTGTTGTTCAGCAACGTGCCCTCCAACCCAAAAGTATAGTCCTTCTGCACCTCCCATTTGATGGCGGGATTGGCGATATTGGAAGGTGCAAAGCCCGAAACGCCGCTGCCGTTGGCCGTAGGATAAGTAGTGTTCCCGAGCGTGGTGAGCCAGGCGCCGGTGCCTTGCGGCAGGTTGCCGCCGGATTTCCCCCAGCTGGCCCTAAGCTTCAGATAATTGATCACGCCAGGTTTGATATTTTTAAAGAAAGATTCCTCAGAGATGACCCAGGCGCCGGAAAGCGTGGGGAAATAACCCCAGCGATAGACAGGGTTTATGAGCGAGGAGGCATCCCCCCGCATGGTGGCAGCCAGGTAATATTTTTGCTGATAATTGTATCGGAGGGACCCGAAGAAAGATACCATGTTCCCCCAGGGAGCCGTACTGGAGCTGGCACCGGGCTGATAGGTGCCGCCGCCGCTGGTGATAGTGCCTGAAGCGCCCTGGATAGTCTGGGAAGAGGGAATATCCGCAGGTATGGCGGTTGTATCAGATCTGGTAGCACCAGTGCTCTTGACAGTGTATTTATCCGTGCTTTCCCCGGCAAGGATATCGACGGAATGATCTCCGATGGAAAATTTATAAGCGGCCGTATTGGTGATCTTCCACCGGGTATACAATGTAGTGGAAGAAGACACGGTACTGTTGATATTGTTGGAATTGGACGCCAGGTAATATTTCGGCGTATAGTCGTTGGTCTGGCCGACATTGACAAACCCTTCGATGGTGCTCTTGAGCACCAGGTTCTTGATGGGCGTGATCTGCAGGTAAGTGCTGTACTGCGTGCCGAAGAAGTCGTTCTTATTGAAGTTGGTCAGGAAGTAGAATGCCGGATTGACAATGCCGTTGAAAGCGCTGCGGTTGGGCCGGCTGTAAATAGGATTAAATGCGGTATAATTCAATTTAAAGCCCGAAGGGATTGACCTGTATACCGAATCCGTGGATTTGAAAGGGGCCGTCGTAGGATCCATGGCATAGGCATAGTAGGTGACATTGGGAGAGTTCAGCCATGTCTCATAGCGTGGCGCCAGGTTGAACCCGAACTTCACCGCCTTGCTGACTTCCATGTCGGCGTTAAAACGGGCCGTGTACTTCTGCCAGTTGCCGCCCTGGGGGGTGGCATTGTAAGAATCTTCCCGGTAATATCCCAGGCTTCCGTACAGGGAGGTCCCATTTTTACCACCCGAGACGCTCACGATATAGTTTTGTGTACGGCCATCGTCGAAGGTATTCTTCCAATAGTCGGTGCTCTGCACCTTGGATAGGTCCGGGAACGGCGACGCGCTCCCGCTGGCCTGCGCTTCCTGGTTCATGATCCTGGCGAATTCGGAGCCGTCTGCCAGCTTCAGGTTCGGCAGCTTATTGATACCATATGATCCGGAAACGTTGATAGTAGCTTTACCCCGGCCTCTTTTTGTAGTGACCAGGATGACCCCCTGACCACCCCGGGCCCCATAGATGGCCGATGCCGAAGCATCTTCCAGCACATCGATGGTGGCGATATCGGAAGGATTGATGAAGTTCAGGGAATTGATATCCGATTCCACTCCATCTACGATGATCAGCGGGTTATTATTATAATTGATGCTGCTGAGACCATGGATCAGGATCTTCGGCTGCGCTCCGGGGAGCCCCCCGCCGGACACCACCTGTAGTCCGGGCACTTTGCCCTGAAGGGTATTGGCCACATTGCCTGTCGTATAGGACTCTATGTCCTTGGCCGATACGGAAGAGATGGAAGTACTGACGCTTTTACGGGAAGCCGTCTGATAACCAATGACCACAACATTGTCCATCTCCCTGGACGAGCTGTCCAGCGCTATTATAATATGGGTCTGGCCCTTTACAGGCACAATTTTGGTGCTGAAACCCACATGAGAGATGATGAGCGTGGCCTTAGCTGGTACGTTGATGGAAAATTTCCCGTCGTCATCGCTGATGACGCCCTGAGAAGTGCCTTTGACGGCAATATTGGTGCCCGGGAGAGGTACGCTACCTGAAGTGGTGACGCGCCCTGAAACCCGCATGGACTGTGCAAAAGCAGCCATGCCCGACATACACGCAAAAAGGATTATAAGCAGCAGTTTTTGTTTCATACGCTGGCAAGTTTTCGTTGATCAGTTTATTTTAAGGCACAATTTTAATCCGATATCATGGGAGGCAGGATGGAGTTTTTTATTAAATTGCTGGACAATTTTATTATAACCAGGAGAAATCACCATGCAGCTCCATCGCGTACTCAGAAAAAAAGAAGGGTTCGCCGGCCAACGTTCGGTTGTCCTTCCACGTAAGATAGTTACGGAACTATGCGCCAACATCCCGTCGGTAGAAAGACTGTACATCACGGATATCGGGTACTACCCAAAGGCCCAGTACCACTATCGCCAACGGGTACACGGAAGCGACCAGCACATACTCATCTATTGCGTTGAAGGTAACGGAATCGCACACGTGATGAAGAAAAAATACGAGCTCCATCCGGGCTCTTTCATCATTATCCCCGCAGGGGAGCAGCACAGCTACGCAGCCAGCGAAGAACATTCCTGGACTATTTACTGGGTCCACTTCAAAGGCTCGCTATCCTGCGGGCTCGTAGACACGATGATCCGGAAGATAAACGACCACCAGGGCTCGGTGGAATTCCAGCCCCGGCGCATCCAGCTGTTCGAGGACATGTACACCTGTCTCGAAAGAGGCTATAGCAACGACAATATCAGCTATGCCAACGTCTGTCTCCATCACTACATCGCTTCTTTTATTTACGCCGATAAGTTCAACCTGTCCGGCAACAAACAGCCGGACGACGCGGTTGAGCTATCCATCAACTATATGCAGGAAAATATATCCAGCCTGTTGACCCTGGAGGACATAGCGAAGTCGGTGAACTTTTCCGCATCGCACTATTCGGCCCTGTTCAGAAAAAAGACGGGCTTTGCCCCCATCGAATATTTCAACCACCTGAAGATCCAAAAAGCCTGTCAATACCTCCTGTATACAGACCTGCGGATAAAAGAGATCGCCGATAAGCTGGGCATCGAAGACCCGTACTACTTTTCCAGGATGTTCGCCAAGCTGATGGGACAATCACCCGTACAATACAGAAGCCGGCGCTAGTGGCGCCGGCTTTCTTAGGACTGGTCTAAAATGACTCACCACCCGGGGTTCTGCTGCAGGGCAGGGTCGCGTCCCAGCTCTTCCTGCTGGATAGGGAAAAAATAATGTGTAGGGCTCGCAAATACCCATTGCGCCACATAGAAACGCTGCATCCTGTATTTCTTTCCACCCACGGAGATCTTCCCATTCACCTCATCCTCCACAGGCCGCATGCCATTGACCATTCTCTGACACCTGGGATACGGCCAGTAGTTCTGCGCACGGCTGTCATTGTCCGGTCCCGAAGCCAGCCACGCCTGCTCCCTCGCCAGCTGTTCGGGACTGCTGGGCTCCAGGTAGAGACGCGCTGTGAACCAGCGTTTATTCTCGTAAAAAAGCTCGATCCTTCTTTCCCGCTGGATGTACTCGTTCATCTTCGCTTTATCTCCCGCAATGGATGGAGGCACAGGCACCATAAAGCTCCGGGCCCTGATCGTGTTCAGCATGTTCATGATCTCGTTGGGGTCGCCGCCGGTCTCATTCAATGCCTCCGCATAGATCAGCATGATCTCCGGCAGCCGTATCAACGCAAAATGGATCTGGAACCCTACTCCATTACCAGGCCTGTAATCCTCACGATAATACTTCCTCAGCCAATAGCCCGTTGTCGTCGAATTGGTAGCATTGATCTTATCCGACCCATCAGCCGTATTCTTCACAGAGTTGCGGAACGTGGCGCCATGATAGATGATATCCCTGTAAAACCTTGGGTCGCGGGCGATGCCTTCATATGGATTGGCATCGTCATACCCGTCGGCGATGGCATTGGGTCCATAGACAGGATAGCCGAAACCGTCATGCGCGATATACTCGTATTCATCTACCTGCTCCTGCATTGGCTGCTGACGGGAACCGCCGCCTTCCGAAGGAGGATAATTATCTCCTTCCCATGCCTCGTATTTGTCGTTCATGTTCATCAGACAGGCTTCCTGCTGAAAAGCCTTGAAATCATAGAACATCTGGAACAGCCGGGTATATACTTTATTGTTGCTGCCCGATACATAATCGGTGGGCCCATAGCCCGCATAGAGACTAAATCGGGGCTGTCCATTGGGCAGCTTCAGGTCCAGCACGGCCTTTGCAGCATCCCGCGCCGCCACCCACCGCTGATCATCACGGGTGGTATACTCAGCCTTGCCGACACGGTTGTCGTTGGGTAACGTACCTCCATTATATAAAGGCGTAGCCGCCATCCAGCGGACGATGGCCTTCAATGCAAGCGCCGCCCCTTTGTCAGCC
>DASZVM010000373.1:0-5738 GCA_035547295.1 Puia sp.
CGGCCAGCTTCAGGCTGTTGCCGGGACGTACAAGCTGTAAGGAAAGGAAAATGCAATCGTCCCCTGAACCTATGTGGCCAAGGGTTTCCAGTATGGCAAGCTTGCAGGGAAGGATCTGTGCATCGTATACTTTTTTTAATACCGCGGAGGTATCATCCGTGTAAATATCTCTCAGGCAGCGGACGGCCTGCAGTCTTACCTGTGGATGAGGGTGATCCAGACAGGCTGCCACCTGCGGGTGCAGCAGCTGCTGCTGGTGTTCGGCTACCAGCTTTAGCGCGAAGATCACTACTGAATCGTTGGCGGAAGACAGCCAGCCGCCGGCATTTTCAGGCAGGGTGCCGGGTGTCCGGGATAATAGCCGCAGCAGCTTGATCTGCTGCCATTCCGATATCGGATGGTCCACGATGTCCAAAAAGCGCAGCCCTTCAAACCCGTGGAGCTGTACGATGGCGGACTGCGCCTCCATGCGGACCAATTCGTGATAGGCATTTGTCAGCCGGTAGATCCTTGTCGTATACTGCTGCTGATGCATGACCGACAGCTCTTGTATACCCCGGGCTTTCAGGTGCCATTTCCGGCTGCGAAGCTTTTGCAGCGACAGCTCATCCAGGTGCAATTGGTTGAATAAAGCTGTTATATTGCCGGCGGCAGTGCCGGTCAAAGCTTTTTTGGCCTGCATCAATTCATCGATCATCAATTGCCGGAAGGCGGGTTTTTTAAGATGCCGTATTGTCCTGAAGGTAAGCGGGATGACGGGAGACGAATTTTCTTCTGTCTCGAAATAAATAGCCCGCTGCAGGGTGGCGATAAGCTGTTGCTGCCATTCCTTTTGTCTTTTACCCCGCTTATTCTTCCATACCAGGAAGATCAGCATGAATGTGATGATGAGAGAAAGCGAGCCTACCATCACCCCCATTGCCAGTATGAGGTAATGGGGATTGGGAACTATCGTGGATACATATAGGTATGGCTGCAACATAGTCGTTGATCCTATGATACGGAAAGCAAGCGTCTTACGCGTACAGATAGTTCGTTGGGGCTGAAAGGTTTTGTAATATAGTCATCCGCTCCCAATTTGAATGCTTCCAAAACAACATCTTCTTGTCCCATGGAAGAAAGGATGATGATCGGTATCTTTCTTTTTTCCTGCTGTCGTGTAAAGGAAATGATCTCGAGCCCCGATGCGTATGGCATCATGATATCTGTAATGACCATGTCGGGGACGAAATCCGCCATCCTGTCCATGGCTTGCTGGCCGTCTGTTGCAAGGCATAGCTCATGTCCGTCTTTTTTCAACCGGACTTCGATGGTCCGGATAAGGATGGGTTCGTCTTCTGCAACCAGTATTTTCATATTATTGCCGGATTTATTTAGTTTGGGGTATCTGAAAACCTAAGGTTCTCTTTTTTTAACTGCTGTAATAGTTCATTGAACAGGTGTGTGACCTCATCGATTATGGCAACGGCATCTGTCTTTTCTTTTGACAACCGTTGTATCTCCGACAGCTTTTCTATGAGGGTGGCGGCCTGCAGCATGCCACAGCTGCCTTTCATCTTATGCGAGATGAAGAAGACCCTGTCATGGTCTTTTTCCGCGCATGCGTTCTGTAATTCGTCCAGCTGCTGAGGAAGGCTGGTCAAAAAGGTATTCAGGATATCCTGGAGGTATTCTTCATCGCCCACTTCTTCCAGCAGGGAAAGACTGTAGGGGTTGGTTGTATCTTTTGAGATGTCGCGGGATGGGAGTAGTGTGCCGGATATACGTAACAATTCGGCAATGCGTATATAAAACTCTTTGAAGTCAAAAGGTTTCGACATGTAGTCATTCATCCCTGCCTGAAGACACCTTATCTGCTCACCGTTGATGGCATTGGCCGTCATTGCCATGATGGGCGTTCTGAGCTGCAGGGAACCCCTGATGTATTTTGTCGTCTCATACCCGTCCATACCCGGCATTTGAAGGTCCATGACGATCAGGTCATATTCATTGCCTTTTAAATATCGGATGGCCTGCTCGCCGTTGTCGGCCAATGCAACCCTGGCGCCAGTCTTGCGTAAAACATAGTCCATCAGTTTTTGATTGACGGGATTGTCTTCCACGACGAGAAAGCTCCTGTCTGTGAAGGAGCCGGCAAAATCATGGAGGGGGTGGGTTATCTGATGCGTGATATTTACGATCTCCGCATATCCGAAGGACAGCATAAAGGTAAAAATGGTACCCTCTCCTTCGGAGCTGGTCACCGAGATATCGCCGCCTTGCAGCTCCAGCAGCTGATGACAGATGGCCAAACCAAGACCTGTGCCTCCGTACCGTCTGGAAATATCCAACCCTGCCTGCGAGAAGCTCTCAAATATATAGGGCAGGCTTTCTTCGGGGATGCCTACGCCGGTGTCGGCGACTGTAAATGACAGCGCCAGCTGTTTCGGTTCCTCTTGCTCTTTCCGGGCTACTTTCAGACTGATAGACCCTTTTTCGGTGAATTTGACCGCGTTGCCTACCAGGTTGATCAGTACCTGGTTCAGCCGGTGAGGATCTCCCTGTAACCATTCGGGAATCGCGGGGTCCATATCCAGGTGGAACCGGAGACCTTTCTTACGGATGCGATGTCTGAATAATGACTGTACATTGGTAATGACGTCCCGCAGCCGGAAATCTATTTTTTCGATGGACAGCTTCCCTGCCTTGATCCGGGAGAAATCGAGGATATCATTGATGATAACGAGGAGGTTGTCCACGGAGCGGCTGATGATGGCCGCGAATTCCTTTTGCTGGGGCGCCAGCTTTGTCTCCAGCAGCAGATTAGTCATGCCCCGGATGCCATTCATGGGGGTCCTTATCTCGTGGCTCATATTGGCCAGGAACTGTTCCTGCATTTTGCGGGCTCCTTCTGCCTCTGTCTTTGCTGCTATCAATTGCTGTTGATAGTGTACCCGTTCCGTCATATCGGTGGCAATGCCGCTGATACCGACGATGTTGTTATCGTTGTCACGCAATGGAAATTTTATCAGCAGCATGTGAAATGGACCGCCGGGGGTAGTAATCTGCTCTTCTATCTCGATGGACCTCCCTGTCTGTATGACCATTTCATCCATGGAGCGATAGTCATCGGCTTTGATCCTGTCGCAGAAATCGTAGTCGGTGTGATTGATGACCTGTTCTTCCTTTAGCTGCAATACTTCCAGGAAGCGGCGATTGACGATACGGTATTTACCTTCCAGGCTTTTTACATAAATGATGGACATGGTATTGTCCAGGATGGACTGCAGCAGCACCTGGTTCTCCTTTAGCTTAAGTTCGTAGGCTTCCAACTCCTGCTGCATTTTTTTTGTTTCGGTGATATCGCGTACAAAGCACTGGAAGCCCCCAGGACGCCCGTCCTTTTGCAGTAAGATGGCGATCTGCTCCACCCATTTATTTTCACCTGAGCGGCTAACCGTAGAGAATTGCAGCGTTGTTTCCCGGATGCCTTCCCGGAATTGTCTTTCGTAGTGTTTTTTTACGTTGGTCAGGAAGGCGGGATCTACCAACATCGTGTATTTTTTCCCTTTGAGCTCTTCGGCGGAATATCCTGTGAGGCTCAGGGCGCCGGGACTTGCGTATTCGATGCGTCCTTCCATGTCCGTGGAATAGATGACTGCGCTGACATTGTCGATGAGGTCCCTGTATTTCGACTCGCTGATGAGCAATTTCTGCTCAGCGGCCCTTCTTTTGTCGCCATCCTTTTTTATTTTGTATAGCAGGGAGATCATGGCCAGGAAGGCAGCGGCAAGGAAAGTGTAGAGGATGCTCCGGGATGTCTTTCTTGTGTGATTAAGCGCCTGCTGCCGCTGATGGAGCAGGATGGTCTCCTCATTCATTATTTTGTCCAGGAGGTCCCGGATGGCCGGCTCGTCACCCAGGGCTATATGCTGTTGTAATAAGAAAAGACGGCTAGTTTGCAGGGGATTGTCCCGGGTCAAGGCCTGGAATCTTTTCAACTGTTCATTCAGCTCGCCGGAAGTATGGGTAGTTGGTAATGAAAGGTCCAGCTGTATATGATCCAGGGTTTTCATCACCTGATAGGTGTGATCCACCCAAAGGATGCTGGCATCCGTATCGCGCTTGGCCCGGGTGATCAGGATTATCACACAAAGCATAATGACGGCACAAACAACGGTGAGCCAGGTTATGCTTTGTTGTTGAGCGGCTTTTTTTATAAGTTTCAGAGGCATGCCTATATTTATTGTAAACGTGCTTAGTATATGTAAGATTTATCGCGGGAGGCGGAAATCCGGATTTTTAAGGGTATGTACTTAGCGGTCTATTTAACTTTTTTGTACTTTGATTATTAATTAATTGTATTAATACCTTACCTATGTTGCAACGTCAGTACCGGGATATCCTGGAGTTCTGGAGAGGGGTGGAGACCTTTTATCTGCCGGATATTCCCTTTTCCAAGTCCTATAAGCTATTGGAACCGGGGAGGCCGCTGCCATGGGAGCCGGATGGGGCACCTGCTTTAAAAGAGGGTAAAGAATGGAGACATACCCTGTATTTCAGCATTGTAGCAAAGGAGGAGGTGGTGAGCCTGCTGGCCAGGCTCACGGGTTCGAAAGAGTTCCGTGAACCTGTCTCGGGGAGGACCTGTTTTTCAGCGCTGGTGCTGGACTATTTTGGGCGGGCTGGTGAGCAGTGTTATTTTCCTGCGGCGTTTATTTATGCGATGAGGATCGTACGGGAGAGAAAGGATCTGGCGACCCTGGAGGATGTTCTTGTAAAAGCGAGGGAGGAGGGCTGGCGGCGTTTTCAGGATGGGGGGCGTCCTGGTGTGGATGAGAGGGGGGCGGATCAGGGGATGATGGATGAGGAGCGTTCGGGTTTGAAAGGAGTGGAAAAAGATGGTTCCGGTCAGGGAATGATGAATGAGGGGCGCCGGGGTCTTAATGTGGTGGATTGGTCCCTGCTGCAAAAGGAGCTGGATCATCTTGAAAGGTTCTTCGGGCATGAGCTGAAGGTGCAGGCGTCTGTTTTATGTGTTTCGGAGTCTGTGAATACGGGGGCGAATATCGAGGCTCCTTTTTTGAACAGCTATTATCTCAACGATCTGAATGCCCTTATCAATTCGGATGACATCGGACGGCCATTGAGGACCTATTTATCAGGTGAGGTACCCGGCAGGCGTGATCTGCTTACTCCCCGGATGCTGTCAGAGGCGTTGGACCCGGCGTATCAGTCTCCGGGCAGATGGCCTTCTCCTCCTGCTTTTGGGTTATACAGCGCTCAACAGGCGGCTTTGCACCTGGTCATGTCCGGGTTGCGGGCGGAACCATCGCTGATGGGTATCAACGGACCGCCCGGGACGGGGAAAACGACGCTGTTGAGAGAAGTGATCGCGGATGTAGTGACTGCCAGGGCATTGAGATTACTGAAGAGTGATGTGAAGGACCTGTTCCAGGGAAAACGTATGGAGATCAATCCCATGTCGGGATATTATGATATCGACCGGAACGTATTTGGTACGGATGGGATCGTGGTAACCAGCAATAACAATACGGCTGTAGAGAATATTTCCAAAGAGCTGCCTGCTGCCGGCAGCATCGACCTGGATACCTTCGGGGATGCAGAATATTTTTCTTCCACTGCCACCAATATCCATGGGAAACCGTGTTGGGGCATGCTGAGCGCTGTGCTGGGCAAGTCCGATAACCGCAGCGGATTTGTGAGCAGGTTTTGGTTTAATAAAGGACAGGGGTTTG
>DASZVM010000374.1:0-3073 GCA_035547295.1 Puia sp.
AGCCCTGGAGGACCTCCGTAATATTATCCTCGAGTCGGACGGTGTAATGGTTGCCCGGGGCGACCTCGGCGTGGAATTGCCCGTAGAGAAGGTTCCGCTGGCCCAGCGGGAGATCATCCGCAAATGCATCCATCGCGCCAAACCCGTCATCGTCGCCACACAGATGATGGAAAGCATGATCGATCGCGTAAAACCCAATCGCAGCGAGATCACCGACGTGGCCAATGCCGTACTGGAAGGCACGGACGCCGTGATGCTCAGCGCCGAGACCGCAACAGGCCAGCACCCCGCCCTCGTGGTTGAAACGATGCGCAAGATCATCCTGGAAGTGGAAAGGACGGAATACCGTTACAATCGTGAAGAGGACCTGGTCCCCCAGCCTCACTCCCCCTCCTTTCTTAGCGACGCCATCTGCTACAACGCCTGCAAGCTGGCCAAAGACGCCAATGCAGATGCGCTCATCGGTATGACACAGAGCGGCTATACTGCCTTCATAATGTCAAGCTATCGTCCAAAATCACCCTTATATATATTCTCCAAGGAGAAAAGCCTGATCAACCAACTGAGCCTCAGCTGGGGAGTACGTGCTTTTCACTATGCGGAAGAAGACGGCATCGACGACATCATCCAGGATCAGCACGCCATCCTGAAGGAACGCGCCTTTATCAAAAAAGGAGATGTTGTGGTCAATACAGGCAGTCTGCCCATCGACAAGCACCTCCCGACGAATATGCTGAAGATCACAAAGATCGATTAACAACTTACGTAGTGGCTATACCGGCCAGTATAGCCACTATCCTCTCCACCTCACCCTTATCCACCCGCACAGCCAAAAGATTCTCCTTCATAGCGTCATTGACATATTCCATGACGCTGCGCACCGCAGTCCTTGCAGAAGTATGGAACTCGCTTGCATCCGTTTTTTCGGCCAGGTGAAGGATATTGTCCGCCCGTACTCCCGAGCCGGGCATAATGATGATCCGGTCATCCGCCTGTCTCACCAGCTCATTGATCAGCGCAGCTCCTTCCACGGCAACAGGCCGCTGCCCCGAAGTAAGGATACGTTCACATCCTATGCTGATGATATCCTCCAACGCTTCAAAAGGATTGACGGCCCAGTCAAAGGCCCGGTGAAAAGTGACGCCCATGGGATAAGCCAGCTCCACCAAACGCGCAGCCCTGTCTTTATCGATAGTGCCATCGGCATTCAGCAGCCCGATGACCACACCATCGCATCCTGTCTGTTTGCAGTAATCCACTTCTTTTAGCATCGTCTCGTACTCTCCATCCGTATAGAGGAAATCCCCGCCCCTTGGCCGGATAATGGGATAAAGATCGATATGCAATCTTTCCCTGGCCATCCGGATCGTACCGGGTCCGGGAGTAGTTCCCCCCTCTGCAGGTCCCGCGCAAAGCTCGATCCTGTGAGCGCCTGCTTCCTGTGCCAGCAGCGCCGACGTCAGGTCAAAGCTGCATATTTCCAGTTTGAATTCCATATTGCCTTTTGTTCAATACCAGCTCTTCGCCGTATACATTTTTTCTTCCTTATTGCTCTTCAAAGCATAGCTAAACCCTTTCTGTATCGCAAAAGCACCCGTCTCCCCTTTTTTATTCAAGGCCAGGAAAGCCACCTGTATCTCTTTTGCTTTTTCCCCTTTTATACGGATGATCCTTTCCACCGCCGCCTTGCAGGCCTGTTCAGGGGCCATGCCCTGACGCATCAGCTCAACGACAGTGTGCGAGCCGCAGATACGGATGACATCCTCACCCTGTCCCGTCGCCGTGCAGGCGCCAACCTCATTGTCCACAAAAAGACCCGCACCGATGATGGGCGAATCACCCAGCCTGCCGCGCATCTTAAAAGCCATGCCGCTGGTGGTGCAGCTGCCGCTGAGATTGCCGGCAGCATCCATGGCTACCATACCGATGGTATCATGATTCCCCTCGCCGCCGGGCAGATACGCCGGCGCTGAAGGACCATGCCCGCCGGACTTTGTATTCTCAATATTGATGACGGGCTTATACTCGGATCTTTTCAGCCATTGTTCGTACGCTTTCTTCGCATCGTCGGAAAGCTTTTGCTCTTCCAGGGGGAAACCCTCCGCCACGGCAAATTGCTGAGCGCCGGAACCCACCAGCATTACATGCGGGGTCTTTTCCATAACCCTTCTGGCCACGGATATAGGATGCTTGATACGTTCCAGGAAACCCACGCTGCCGCAATTTCCCTTCTCGTCCATGATACAGGCATCCAGGGTGACAAAACCATCCCTGTCGGGATTGGCTCCCAGCCCCACACAACAATTGATGGAATCTTCCGTCACTCTTACCCCTGCCTCGACGGCATCCAATGCCCTTCCGTTATTGCCCAGTATCTTCCAGGCCCCTGCATTGGCAGCCAGCCCCGCATCCCAGGTAGAGATGACGATAGGGCTCCCCGTTATCGTAGGATAGGGAGCGCCTGCCTGTAGCTTCCCGCTCATCACAAGACCAAAAGAGCTAAAGATAGATGATCGTAAAAATTTCCTTCGATTGGACATATTGCACGACGTTTATTGTTTCGGAGAATTTGATAAGTCCCGGGAAGCCATGAACCTATCCAGGTTTTGCCTGGCCTGGCGTCTTACTTTTCTCTGGAGAAAAGAAGTCCCTCCCAACAGCAGCCCCCTGAGACCCAGCGCCTGACGGCTCCAGTTCCAAAAGCTGAACTCGTCCTGGTGTTCGATGATCTTTCCCCCGCTGAAGGTAAACGATGCCTTGCATTTATTTACGACACGTCTGCCCGTAGCGGAATACGTATAGACAGCCGTCCAATGACAGGTACCATGATCGTCCGCGGCAGTGATATCACCGGCAGTGACCTCCAGGTCCTTTGCATTACGCAGCAGCATTTCCCACATCGCACCGGCTTCCGCTCCTTCGAGGTTCTGAAAGACAGGGTCATAGAAAAAGATCTCCTCATGATAACAGTCGAGCATACCTTTCCAATCCCTTTTCCCAAAACAGTCGTAGAATTTCTTTATTAACTGTTGGTTCTGGTTCATACATTTATGGCATAAAACTAAAATTCTCT
>DASZVM010000375.1:0-3620 GCA_035547295.1 Puia sp.
CAAGCTATTATTAGCCAGCACAGGATTGGCCGTGGTCAGGGGATAGCTGTTAAAAGGTGTATTCGTCAGATAGGTATTGTTGACGGAATAAGGGTCCGCGTCACGTCCTACCTGGGCCGCGGAAACACGCAGCTTGAGAAAAGAGAACGCTTCAGGCAATGTCACCATATCCGAAATAACGCCGCTGAGAGAGGCGGAAGGATAGAAAAAGGAATTATGCCCCTTTGGCAGCGTGCTGCTCCAGTCATTCCGCGCGGTGATGTTCAGATAGAGGATCTTTTTGTAATCGATGTCGCCAAAAGCGTAGAGGCTATAGATCTCCTTGTCGAACTTCTGGTATAAAGTGGGCAGCTGGTTCTGCGCATTGGAGAAATTGTACAGCCCGGGTGTGATAAGCGCATTGGCAATATCACGGGTATAGGTGATATTCTGGGTGAACTTGTTGCCGCCGCCGGATACGCTGACATTGAACAGGGGGCTCACCTGTTTGTGGAAGTTCAGCAGGAAGTCCGTGTTGTTCTCAAAATAAGTGACGTCATCCGTCCGGAAACCTCCGCTGGGGAAACGCACCGAGGTAAACGCCCGGTGGCCTTCACGGTTGTCTGTGTAATAATCCGTCCCTGTACGCACCATCAGGTTCAGATGAGGGTTGAACTCATATTTCAAAGAGGCGTTCCCCAGGAGTCGGTTCTTTTTAAAGCTATTGGTATTGTCGAATAAGGTGACATACGGGTTGTCATGGTTATTCCAGTAACGGAACTGATGCGTCTGATCCTGTCCCGCCTGCCATTGCTTCTTCAGCGAGTTGATGTCTATATTCATAGGCATGCCGTATACACCGAAAAAGGTATACATGACGCTTTCCGAACCATATCCGATGTTGGGACGGTTGCCGCTGTAGCTGTTGATATAGTTCAGGAACACATCGGAGGTAAGATGGCTGCTGAAACGGTGCTCGCCTCTCAGGGAGAGGGTATAGCGCTTCAGGTTGGTACCCGGCAGGATGCCTGTATTGGACAGATAGCCCACGGACATATTATAGCTGCCATTGTCCGTCACGCCTCCCACAGACAGCGAATTCTGCGTTGTGAGACCCGTCTGGAGGAATTTCTTAAAATGATCCGCGTGACCGACCCAGGGAGTGGGCACAATCTTATAGTTGGGGTCCACGCTTCCAGGCGTAAGATCACCCGCCTGCAGGCCGTCGCCGGCAGGGCTGTCGAACTGGTCTACTTTTACATTGGGGTCGAACTTAAGCCCCCAGTTGGGGATATTGTTCTCGTTGGAGCCACCCCCATTGACAAAAGAATACGTATTTGGCGCCCCCGACAGCGGATAAGCATTCACGCCTGCGCCATATTGGTTCTGCAGACGGGGCAGCTTCAATGGCGTTTCAAAAGTGGTGTTCGAGTTAAAGCTGACACCCAGCCCCTTGCTTTTTGTACCTTTTTTTGTGGTAAGCACGATGGCGCCATTAGCCGCACGGGAGCCGTATAAGGCCGCTGCCGTCGAACCTTTCAGCACCGTGATCTTCTGGATGTCATTCGGGTTGATCTCCGCAGCTCCGTTCCCCCAGTCCACTTCAGCCCAGGTACCCTGGTTGGAGGAGTTCTCTATGGCATTATTGAAATACGTCTCATTATTGATGGGTACGCCATCTACCACGAACAGGGGTTGGTTGGAGCCGGAAAAAGAGTTCTCCCCCCGTATCACGATCCGGGAGGTGGAACCTACCCCCGCACCGCCGTTGGTAATGGTAACACCGGCTATTTTCCCGGAAAGGTTATTGACCAGGTTGGGGTCGGGTGCATTGGTGAACTCCTTATTGGTCACTGTCTGTACGGCATAGCCCAATGATTTGGCCGGCCGGGTGATACCCAGGGCCGTCACCACCACTTCGCTGAGCGCCCTGGTGTCCCGTTCCAATCCAATGGTCGCAGGCTCGGAACCCGCACGGACCTCGGTCGTACGATAACCGACAAAGCTTATGACGAGGATGGCATTGGGAGAGGCGCTGATATGAAAAGCGCCTTCCTGGTCCGTGATCACCCCATTGGGCGATCCTTTCACCTGTACACCGGCCCCGGCGACAGGTGTTTTGTCCTGAGCGTCAATGATCTTGCCGGTGACCGTCACCTGCTGGGCCTGCAGCAGGCAGGGGCAACAGACGGCCGGCAATAGTAAAGCGATAAAATAAAGATGGATAACTCTTTGCAGTCGTTTAGCAACACGCATACATGTTTGTTTGCGGCAAAACTATTTCGTACTCATGGCCTTACACTCTTTTTTAAGGTTAGCAAAAAATTAAGCAATTGTTATGAAAAGGTTACGCAGTGCTACTGACATAATGCTGTCACTCGGCGGTGGTTATTTTGAATATCATCCAAAAAACTAAAAATATGTCTACTGTTCAAATGTTACTAAAAGAGCTGGAGCAGGAAGCCCTCACCACCCGTAGAATGCTGGAACGTGTCCCTTCAGATAAGTTTGACTGGCGGCCACATCAAAAGAGCATGACCTTGCAGCGCCTGGCCACCCATGTAGCCGAGCTGCCCACCTGGGTTGAAATGGCCGTGACCACCGATGAGCTGGATTTTGCGCAAAATGGTTACGCTCCCGAGACCGTGCAGGACACGGCGGAATTGATGGAATATTTTGAGCGGAGCCTCGCCCGGGGCCGGGAAAGCCTGGCAAAAACATCGGAAGATACCCTGACGGAAGACTGGACCCTGCGCAATGGCGACCAGGTCTACCAGGTGTCCAGCAAAGGAGAGATCATTCGTATGGCGTACTGTCAGATAGTGCACCACAGGGCCCAGCTGGGCGTATTCCTCCGTCTGCTGGACATACCCATTCCCGGGAGCTATGGACCCAGCGCAGATGAGGGAGAAATCTAAATAGAGGACATGGCCTTTGCGGGCTCATGAAGCTTGGAAGCAAACTGGATAATGTCCTCTGCCAGCAGCTGCGGTTTTTCTATCGCAGCGAAATGTCCTCCTTCCGGCATCGGGGTCCATCGTTGGATATCGAATATCCTCTCCGCAAATACTCTTGGCGCGGGTACCATGTCCTTGGGGAAAATGGCGACGGCAGTGGGGATATTTATCTTTCCGGCTGGTATTTTATCCATGAGCATGCTTCGCATCGTTTCATAGTAGATCCGGAAGGCAGATCCTGCGGTCTGGGTAACCCAATAGATGGTCAGGTTGGTGAGCAGTTCATCCTTGGTAAAGCTGCTTTCCAGCTGGCCCTTTTTTATATCGCTCCATGTATAAAATTTTTCGATGATCCAGCCTGCCAATCCAATAGGGGAATCATTGACCGCATATGCCAGGCTCTGCGGTTTGGTGCTTTGCAGCATCGCATAAGCGCCTTCCGTCATCTGCCACTTGCGTCCCGCCTGCAGGTATTCCTTCTCCCCGCTGGTCATATCTCCCGGCTTCAGCGTAAGAAGATAATGAAAGGGAATATCCATCAAATGAATGCCGGCCAGCAGCTCGGGATGATATATTGCCAGTTGCTCCGCGATGACGCTGCCCCAGTCGCCGCCGTGGACGATAAATCGTCTGTATCCCAGCCCGTCCGTCATCAGCTGGGCGAAAAGGTCGGCGATCAGCGCT